>NZ_JBHSOA010000135.1:0-19882 GCF_042655885.1 Streptomyces chlorus | reverse complement strand
CACCCCCATGACCGGCCACACCAGCCCCGTGACCTGCAACTTCAGGATGAAACGATCTCACTGTGCTTTGACAAGCAGGCGACAGGGCAGGGCCTGCTCCGTGACACCGCTGTTCCCGTCTGCCCGTACATGGTGCAGGTGCGCCTCCGGCGTGCGGGTCACGGCCTCCGTCAGCAGGCCGTCGGTGAAGAGGGCTCCAGTGCCGTCTTCCAAAGCCCAGCCGGCGGAAAGGGCGCCGGTTGCCACGGCCTCCTGGTAGGAGGCGCGACGGCCTGACTCACTGGTGTAGTGCGGGCAGACCGAGCCGGGCAGTAGACCCAAGCCGTCTGGCAGGAACGTCAATGGTCCGAACGAGTCCGTGTGGGATCCTTCGGCCCAGCAGTTGGCACCGGCGCTGATCCCGCACAGGAGCGTGCCGTGTTCGTAGGCTTCGCTAAGCAGTCGGTCGACGCCGTGCGCACGCCAGACCGCCAACAAGTTCGCGGTGTTGCCGCCACCGACGTATACGACGTCTTGAGAGAGCAGGAACGTTCGCAGGGCGTCGTCATCGAGTTCCCTGCGGAACAGTGACAGGACACTGGGCTCACAGTTGCGCGGCCGGAACGCGGTGAAGAACTGTTCGACGTAGGCAGGAGCATCGCCGCTGGCCGTCGGCACGAAGCACACCTTAGGTCGAGAGGCGCGCGCATGAGAGAGCGTCCAGTCGTCCAGGAGGCCGTCGGTGTCGATGGAGAAGCCTCCTCCAATGAGTACAAGTCGATGAGCGGGAGCGACAGACACGGGCGGGCTCCTTAGGACACGGACAGCGGCATCTCGCACGATGGCCGGTTACCGCCTGCGTCCGCAATCGAAATGGAACGCTCTCGACAACAGGGGACCTTCCGTTCGTTCGAGTGCGGTTACGCGCGTCAAGCGGGGATCTAACTACGCGTTATTCAGTGGCCTCGCAGGCGGCGAGGTAGTCCGCCCAGGTGTCCTGCGCGAAGCGGGCCCACCTGTGTGCGGTGTCGGGGTGCATGCCGAAGAGGTCGCTCGCGACGATCGGGGGGAGGGCTGCGACTGCTTCGAGCATGGCGGTGTTGCGGGCGCTGAGGCCGGGAAGTCCGTGCTGGCGCATGAGCGAGTGGATTCCGTCAGCAGAGCGTGGCCGGCTGGGTGGGCGTCCGGGCAGCAAGTACTTCGGGTGGTCTCCATCCGGCTGTTTGAGGATCGAGACGTGGCCGATGGGACGGGCGGCCTGTTCCTCGATGAGCCGGGCCGGCTTGGGGGGTGCTCCTATGGGTTCCGTCAGGGAAATCGGGGTGCGTGGTGTTGCCGGTGAGGTCAACATTGCTTGGTGGCTGAGCTGCTGTGGAATGACGTGAAGGGCTTCTTCGACCTTGAGTGGGAGGGGTGTCTTCCGGATGTGTGGGTCGCTGGGACTGTGGTTGAGGACTGGCAGGCGGTCCTCGATCTGATCGTCGAGAGTGGCTGGCGGAGTGAGTACTCCGAGGGCGGTGTGGTCATGCCGCTGCCGCGTGCTGAAGAGGTGTTGTCACGGCCTGCCAATGTCGAGTGCGCGGATCTGTGGGTATGGCCGGTGCCGGATGTGTTGGCGATCTTTCGTTTGGAGTCGGCTGACGAGATCGGTTTTGACGTGGATCTGCGGGAGTTGCAGGGGCAGGAGCGGCTGGACGTGCTGTGTGGGTTTCTTCGTGCAATCGGGCGTCGACTGGGCGAGCCCGTAGTGATGACGCCCGAGGGTGACTGGGAGCGAAGCCACCCGGTGCTTGGATTCGATGTCGCGTCCGACCAGGTGGTGCTGCTGGCGGAGCCGCAGGTCAGCTGACTGTTGCCGCCGGGCCGTACGGGGAGGGGTGAGCCCCGCGCGGTCACCGCCAAGAGGGCACCGGCCGCTACGCCCCCGAATCCACGGTCCCGGGATCTCCCTCGGCGGAACCGGCGGAACCGAGGGAACCGGTGGAACCGGCGGACGGGACGGCCTGCTGCGGAGCCGTCAGGTAATCGTAGGTACCGGTGATGTGGAGCAGACGCTCCAACCGCGGACCCATGTTGTCCAGGTGGAAACCGGTTCCGTCCTCGGAGGTGCGGCGGTGGATCCGCAGCAGGACGGCCAGGCCCGCGGAGTCGACCGTTCCCAGTTCCTGGCAGTCCAGCCGGAGGTCCCGTACGTCCCCGCCCCCGCGCAGAGCGTGCAGGACCTGGTGGAGAACCTCGTCGCCGACCTCGTAGTCCAGGTCGCCGACGAGGGCCAGGCACACGGTGTGCGGGGCGCCGCCGGCGAGAGGCAGGACGGGCGGTGAGAAGGGGAAGGCAGCCACAGATGATTCCAACGTGTCGAGGTCGGGAGTGCCAGGCCGCGAGGCCTGCCGTTCGGATCAAGGAGCGGGAGCGGACCGGGGTCGGACGAAGGGCCCCAGCGCGTCGCGCCCGTCGGCGATCAGGCCGCAGGCCCGTGGAAAGTCGCGCAGTTGCTCCTCCAGCAGGTCCAGACCCGGCAGCACGGCGTGAGCCGGGACGCCGCGTGCGGTGAGGACCTCGGCGGTCCAGGCGAGGAAGTCCGTGAAGACGTCCGCGTCGTCCACGTAGAGGGCGGCGGCCAGGAAGTCGACGATCTGGGCGAGGTCTTCGGCGGTGCGTTCCCGCTGTTCGTCGGTGTAGTCGCGCATGGCGGGAAGGCGCTGCTCCAGGTCCTGGAAGGTCCGGCGCACCAGGCTGCGGGCACAGCGGGCGACCAGGGTGTACTCCTGGTCGGCCAAGTGAGGAAGGTCGTCGAGGGCCTGGTGGGGCGGCCGCGGCACGGGCAGCGGGCCGGCGGCCAGCCGGTCCGCCGCGCCGCGCGCGTCAAAGGCCCAGGCGTCGGCGCCGAGCAGACGGGCGTAGCGGCCGTCGGCCCCGAAAGCGCGGCCGCCGACCATGACCGGCACGCCGGTGGCCTGGACGGCGGTGACGGCGGCGTGGGCCACGGGCAGCCGGGTGGACAGCGAGCCGGACAGGCAGACGACCGTCGACCCGGCGCGGTGGATCCGGCCGACCAGGTGAGCGGTGGGGACCTGCGCTCCGAGGTAGTCCACCTGCCAGCCGCGCAACCGCAGTACCTCGGCCAAGAGCCGTGCGGGCAGGGCGTGCCACTCCTTGTCCACGCACGCGACCGTCACCCTGCCGCGCGCGGTGGTGGGGCGGTGGACGGGCAGAGTGGCGATGGCGCGGTCGTTGATGGCCGTGGCGGCGTGTTCGTCGGCCACGCTCATGCGGTTGGCCGCCCACTCGACGCCCACCTTGCGCTGGACGGCGCCGATGACGTCCAGTAGTACCGTCTCCGCGTCCAGTCCGCCCCGGAGGGCGTTGGTGACGAGGTCGACGGCCGAGTACTCGTCCGCGGCCCGGACCGCGGTCCAGAGTCTGTCCGCGTGTTCCCGGGCCCGCTCGTCGCCGTGCGGGGAGGCGGGGCGGGTAGGGACGAGGGGACGACCGGTGCCGTGTTCGCGGTCCGTGGCGGGAGCGGCCGTCATGCGGTGTACCTGCCCCGGGTGGTTCCGTCCACGGCGCTGAGGTGCGCACCGCGGGGTGCGGTGATGGCCAGCACGGCGATGTCGTCGTGGACTCCTTCGCCGATCCACTCGTCGGCGAGCATCTGGACACGCTCGACGACCGCGGACGCGGGAAGGCCGGCGCACTCGGCCAGGGCGCGCTTGAGGCGCTGCTCCCCGAACATGGTGTCGCCCATCGGCCCGCCCTTGGCCTCGGTGACGCCGTCGGTGTACAGCAGGCACGACTCACCCGGCGTCAGCCGTACCCGGGCGGTGCGGGAGCTGACCGTCGGCAGGACACCGACCAGGGAGCCGCCGGTGTCGGCCTCCTCCACGGTGCCGTCGCCGCGCACGATCAGCGGCGGGGGGTGCCCGGCGGAGGTCAGCCGCAGCACGACGTCGCGGTCCTCGCGGCTGGCGGAGACCAGCACCAGGGTGGCGAAGCGGGTGCTGTGGCCGTTGCGCATGGCGTTGTTCAGCAGCCGCAGCATTCTGCCGTGGTCGTCCGCCATCGGCAGCAGGGCGTGCAGCGTGTTACGGATCTTGCCGGTGAGTACCGCGGCCTCCAGTCCCTTGCCGGCCACGTCCCCCAGCACCGCGAAGGTGTCGGGGGAGTCCTCGCCCGGCGGGTGGACGTCGTAGAAGTCCCCGCCGATGCGCTCGGTGTCGACGCTGGGCCGGTAGCCGCCGGCGAACTCCACCCCTTCCACCTGCTGAAGAGCGGGCGGAAGGAGTGCGCGCATGAGAATGTCGGAGACCGTGTTCTGCTCGGCGTAGAGACGCGCGGCGGACATCGCGGCACCCGCACGGGCGGCGAACAGCCCGGCGAAGGCCTCCTCCGACTCGCTGAAAGCGGTCTTCTGCGCCCGCCGGAACAGGACCAGCGCCCCGGCCGGCACCCCGTGGCCCGGAAGCGGGGTGATCACCAGCGAACCGACCTCGCCGAAGTTCTCGGGGACCAGCCAGTGGGGAGCGGTGGCGGGGTCGATCCACCGCGACGGCACCGGTGGAAAGCCCTGCAGAGCCTCCGCCAGTCCAGGTACCGCCTCCGGCTCGCTGGAGACGGTGGCCCGGGTGAGACGCCCCTGCCGGTCGCACATGACCATCGGCAGCTTCCGTGCCGTGGTGGGTGTGATGACCACCGCGGCGTCGGCCAGGTACTCGGCGGCCAGGCGAGCGGTGACCTCCATGCAACGGTCCAGGTTCAGCGACGAGAGCAGGGCACTCGAGGCTTCGGAGAGGAACCGCGTGCGCTCGCGCTCCCCCTCCAGTTCCTTCAGTACGGATCGGTAGGCGGTCTCTTCCACCAGCCACCACACCGCCCCGCCGCCGGGCAGCGGGGACGGGCGCGCCGAGAAGAAGCGCTCGCCCACCGTGCCGGTCGCCGTGGTGGCGCCAGGGGTGCGCTGCGCGGCGGTGAGCCACTCCGGGGACGGCAGGGGCCGCCCTGCGTGGGAGGCCGGAAAGAGGGCGGTGGCCGAATCGTTGAGTTCCACGACACGTCCTTCCGCGTCCACGATCACCACCGGGTAGGGGGCTGCGGCAACGCTCACCACACTGGTGGAGCCGGAACGGAGGCCGTCCGGGAAATAAGTCATATGTCGGAGCCCTTGTGCTCGGGCTCTCACCTCAGATCACGCGAAGAAACACTTGTCAGTCGACAACTGTCCCGTAATCGGGGTGTGTCCGCAACCACCCCCCGCGCCGCGGGCGCCCCCGGCCCGACGGCTGAGCTGCGTTCTTCGCCGGGTACCCCCGTGCGCGAAGCGGATGTGCGGGGCCGGCCCGGGACTCCCCGCCTCGTCGGCGCGGCCGCGCCGGACCGGCCGGCCCCCGACCGCCGACCGGACGGCAGGGCGGGCCCGGGCCGCACGCGGCGACGGCGGCCCGGCAGACGGGGACCGCCGGGTTCAGAAGGGCAGCCGGCCACGGGTGCGGCGGCCGGCGGAACCGCTGCGCCCCACGGCCCTCGAACTGCTGCGGAACGGCTTGCTGAACATACGCCCCAGAGGGCCGGGTGCCTTTCCTCCCGCGCGGGAGCCGAAGCCCAGGGCCCGCTGGGTGCCGCGTTCGGGCCCGCGGGACAGGCGGGGCGCGAGGAACGCCAGTACGGCGAGAACGACACAAAGGGCGATGACACCGACGATGACCACGCATACCTCCAAGGGCTGTGACGTAGCTGTCGTTTGCCCTCCCCTGCGGGGGATAAAAGCGGTCAAGGGCTCGCTCGGTGAGCGGGAGGCCCGCCCGGAGACCGTTTCCCGGGACGTGCCGCCCGCCGTCGTCGCCTCGCTGTGTCGACCTCCGCCGGACGAGGCCGGGCAGGACGGACTGCCTCGCGTGCCGGCCGGAGAATGGATGAACCCCGACAACATGACACAGCACACCCTGTCCTCCCCGTCCGCCGACCGGTCCGCCGGTGAGCGCGCGCTGCGGATGCGCCGAAGGCTGGAACGGCTGATCGGCATCGCCGCGACGGAGGGAAATGCCCTTGTCGCCCTGCGCAACGGTGACGAGATCTTCCCCGCGATGCTGGAGAGCGTGCGGTCCGCCGAGTACACGGTGGACATGATGACGTTCGTCTACTGGAGGGGCGACATCGCCCGGCAGTTCGCCCGGGCCTTGGCGGAGCGGGCCCGCGCGGGAGTGCGGGTCCGGCTGCTGCTGGACGGCTTCGGCAGTCGCACGATAGAGAAGGGCCTGTTGAAGGACATGCGCGAAGCCGGCGTGCACGTGGCCTGGTTCCGGCAGCCGGTGGCGCTCTCACCGCTCAAGCAGAACCACCGCTGCCATCGCAAGGCGCTGCTCGTGGACGAGCGAGTGGCGTTCACCGGCGGAGTGGGCATCGCCGAGGAATGGTGCGGAGACGCCCGCAACGAGCGCGAGTGGCGCGACACGCACGTCGAGGTACGCGGTCCGGCGGTGGACGGCGTCGCCGCGGCGTTCGCACAGAACTGGGCCGAGTGCTCCGGTGAACTCTTCGACCGTCACGACCGGTTCAGCGAACACCGGCCCCAAGGGGACGCGGTGGTGCAGGTGGTGCGCGGTTCGGCCAGCTTCGGCTGGCAGGACATGCAGACCCTCATGCAGGTGATGATCGAGTCGGCCGAGGAACGGTTCCGGCTCACGACCGCCTACTTCTCACCGGACGCCTACTTCATCGAACTCCTGTGCCGGGCCTCGCGGCGCGGTGTGGAGGTGGAGATCCTGCTGCCTGGCCCGTACACCGACAAACGGGTCTGCCAACTGGCCGGACAGCATTTCTACGAGGACCTGCTGGCCTGCGGCGTGAAGATCTACCAGTACCAGCCGACGATGCTGCACGCGAAGGTCATCACCGTGGACGGAACGGCCGCGCTCATCGGGTCGACCAACTTCAACCGGCGGTCCCTCGAACACGACGAGGAGGTCATGCTGGCCGTCCTCGACGAGGAGTTCACCGCCACCCTCGACACCCACTTCGACGAGGACGTGGCGGTCAGCGAGCAGATCCGGGGAGGGCGATGGAGGAGACGGTCGCTGCTCCAGCGGGCGCGCGAGACGGCCGTCCTGCCCATACGCCGTTTCCTATGACGTCCGCGCGAGCGCGCCGGAGGACGACGGGGCACCGGGGAGGTCATGCCTCAGTGGCCGTGGACGCCTGCTGCTCCCGGTGACCGGCGGGCGGTGACCGGCGGGCGGTGACCGGTGCCCGGTGACCGGCGGGCGGGGCCGGCGGGGGGATACTGTTGACCCGTGCCCCGCGTCCCCGTTCCCCCGGGCGCTGCGCCACGGACGAGGGGGAAGGGCCGGAGCGGGGCGGGACGCACCAGACGGAACCCGGAGAGCGGGCGAGGCCCAGCCGGTTCAGCCCGTGACACGGGGACGACCATCCCATCGGAGTGCCGGAGTGCCCCACGTGGTGAACGCGCAGACCGCACCCCGCTCGCCCCGGCCCGGGCGAGCGGCCGAAGCGGCGTGCGAGGTCGTCGAACTCCTCGAGGTGCTGTGGGACCGGGGGCGGGACGCGGCCCCGGTCGCCCCCGTCTCCGCCTCGCAGTTGCGTGTGCTCTACAGCCTCGAACGGGAACAGGGGATCAACCTGCGCAGGCTGGGTGAGATCCTCGGATCCTCCCCGCCCTCCGTCAGCCGCCTCTGCGACCGGCTCGAGGCGCTCGGCTTCGTGGAACGGACCCCGAGTCCCGTCAGCAGGCGGGAGCTGATGCTCGACCTGACCGGGCGCGGGGCGGCATATCTGCGTGAACTCCGGGTGCAGCGTGAGGAAGTGCTCCGCTCGGTGATCGAGAGCATGCCCCCCGATTCCCGCGCGGCCCTGCGCGACGGGCTGGATGCCTTCCGCGACGCGGTGGAACGGAACGCGCTGATCCACAAGACGCCCCGGACGGACAGAACCGCCTGAGGGCGCCCGGGACGCACCCCGAGGGCGGGCCCCGCTCCGTGGCGGGCGGGCCGACGGAACCGTCTCACGTACCGGGTCGCGATCCGTCCCCGGTACGCCCGTACCAGTCGAGGCAGACCACCAGGGCATCGTCGTCGACCGGGCTCTTTCCCCGGTACGACGCGAGTTCACGCAGCACCGCGCCCGGCACCTGCGCCGGCGGCAGCAGCCGGGTGGCCATGAGGGCCCGGGCGAGTGCCCGTTCGCTGTACTTCTCCCCGGCCGAGGACGTCGCGTCGTAGACGCCGTCACTGCCGATCAGGAAACGGTCGCCGGGACGCACCTGAAAGTGCTCGGACGTGTACGGGGTGTCCTCGAACATGCCGAGGGGCAGCTGGGCGTCGAAGGGCAGGGCGTCCACGTTTTTCCCGCGCAGCCGCCACATCCGCGGGGACCCCGCGTCCACGGCCTCGACCTCGCCGGTCGCGAGGTCGAACCGCAGCAGCAGGACGGAGACGTGGGCGTTGCCGCTGTACTGCGCGTACACCGCCTGATCGGCGAGGCGCGCCTGGTCGGACAGGTCGAGACCGGCGCGCCGGGCGTTGCGCATCGCGTTGACGGCGAGGTTGGTGAGCAGAGCGGCCTCGATGCCCTCCCCCATGCCGTTGGTGACGGTCAGCGTGAGGTGGTCCGCGGACACCGACCAGTCGAAGTTGTCCCCGAAGATCGCGTACGCGGGTTCGAGATGCCCCCCGAGGGAGAACTCCGGACGGGAGCAGGCCCGGCCCGGCAGCAGCTGCCACTGCATCTCGGCCGCCAGGGTCAGGCGCGTGGCGCGGCGCGCCAGGACGTACAGGTCCGTGTCGCGTTCGGCCACGAGGATCTCGTGGCCGAGAACCTCGCAGACGTGCCGCAGCTCGGGAAGGAGTGCCTGCGCGTAGCGGCCCTCCGGCATCGTGACGGAGAGCACGCCCGTCCGGTCCCCGCGGATGGTGACCGGGAGATGGACGTCCACCGTGTGTCCGTGAGGATCGGGAACCACGTACGGTTCCTGGGATCCGAAGGCGCGGCCCTGAGGGCTGTCGTGGATCATGACCGGTTCCGTCGTGAGCGGAACGGGTTCGACGGCCTGCAGTGATCTCATCGCGTAATCGGCCATACGCAGTTCGACGCGCGCCGCACCGTACTGTTCCGCGAGAGCCGCCGCGACGATGTCCAGCAGCGCGTGCGGTGGCGCCGCCCGCAGGGCGCGCTCGACGGCGGCGAGTCTGTTCACGTCATTCCGCTTCCCTGCGTACCGGGCCCGGCCATGTGGCGACGGCTGTGGGCCGATGGGTTCGCTCCGCGGTGGACGCGCCGCCCCGTGGGCCGGCCCCAGTTTATCCCGACCGCAATACCGTGACGATTCCCGCCCGGACTCTCCACACCCTCCCGGGTCCCTTCCTCGGGACCGCCGTCTTTCCTGCGCGATGGTGCGCTCCGGTATGCCGGATGCACCGCGTAGCAAGCCGCGCGGACTCCAGCGGCGGAGGGCAGCCGCTCGCTTAGCCTGGATCCACCGATGATCATGGAGGGCAGACTGTGTCCTCCCAGGTCAACCAGTCCTTCGGGGGGTAGTCGATCTTCACCTGAGAGGTGAAGGCGCGGAACGGCTCAATCGGGCCGCTGACCTGGACTAAGGCTGCTCGGGTCCGGTTTTCGTCGGTGGATTCAGGCTTAGACTTCCGCTGCGCGTCCGGTGCGTCCCGCCCGAAGCGGGAGCAGCCGGCCGGCCAAGCGGGAACAAGGGGGAAGAGCACGGCCATGGAGCCACTGAAGGACGACGACCCGGCGAGCATCGGCGGCTACCGGTTGCTGTGCCGGCTCGGTTCGGGTGGCATGGGGCAGGTGTACCTCGGCGAGTCGCCCGCCGGGCTCCAGGTCGCGGTCAAGGTCATCAAGCCGTCGGTGCTCGACGAGGACGGCCGGGCTCGCTTCCTGCTCGAAGTGGACAGTCTCAAGACGGTGTACGGGCCTTTCGTCGCCCCCTTCGTCTCGGCGGACGCCCAGGCCGAACGGCCGTGGCTCGCCGTCGAGTTCGTGCCGGGGCCGGATCTGCTGTCCTTCGTCGCGGGGCACGGCGTGCTGCCGCTCGTCGAGACGGCCAGCCTGGGCGCCCTGCTGGCCGAGGGGCTCGGCACGGTGCACGAGGCCGGGCTGCTGCACCGGGACCTCAAGCCGCAGAACATCCTGCTCTCCGCGTACGGGCCCAAGGTGATCGACTTCGGTCTGGCCGTGCTCGCGGAACGACGCTCCACCCTGACCGCCACCGGCGTCGTGGTCGGGTCGGTGCTGTGCATGCCGCCCGAGCAGGCACGGGGCGAACACCGGCTGGACCGGTCCGCCGACGTGTACGCGCTGGGGGCCGTCCTGCTGTACGCCGCGACCGGTCACTTCCCCTACGGCGGGAACAGTTGGCAGGCCGTGGCCCTGAACATCGAGGACCCGCAGGTGGCGCCGGACCTCTCCGGGCTCCCGGCGGAGCTGGCGCCGCTGATCAACGGGATGCTGGCGCTCGATCCCACCGAGCGGCCGACCCTGGACCAGGTCACGGGCCGGCTCGTGGAGGTTCTCGCAGGTCGGGGTGTGAGCGCGGGACAGGCCAAGCGGCAGCTCACGGAGCGGACCCCCGTCATCGAGGTACCCGAGGCGTCGTTCCCGCTCGTGGCGGCGGAGCGTGCGGAGGGCTGGGCCGGTTACACACCGACCGTCGTCGACGTGGCGGCGCGCGAGGACGACACGGGCGAGGAGGCGTCGGGGTACGAGCGAGGTTTCCCCGGCGGCACCGGTCCGGGCGACGAGGAGGAAGTTCCTGAGGGCGGGGCGGACGATCGGGGTTCCGGTGGTCCGCACGGCTTCGGTCCCGGCGACGCCGACCGCTTCGGACTCGATCCCGCGGGCGGTCCAGGGGCCGGCGGGGCCGGGCGCGGTCAGCCGTCCGAGCCGCCGCCCGCCGCGGAGCCCCGCACGGGCGGCGCGCGTCCCGGTGTCCGCCTCTCCGCGCCGCTGCGGATCGCCGAGCGGCTGCGGGCCGCGTACGCGAGCGACGCCCGTTTCTGACGGCCGGCACCGACCGGGTAGGAGCGGCGAACTCCTCTCCACAGACAGTGACCGGCCCGTGTGAGGCGGGTGCGTCGCGTGAAACACTTGCGGGCCGGGTCGGCGCCGCGTGCGGTGCGCCCGCGGCCGGCCGACGGCAGGACCCGGCGGTGGCAGAGCCGGGGGACGGTAGAACCCGGGACGGTTAGCACCCAGGAAGGACAACCGGTGGCACAGCAGGGGGAGACCCGGTATCCGCCAGGCGCCCAGATTCTCGTACGGGACGAGGAGTGGCTGGTCAGGACCGCGGTCAGGGCGGGGCATCCCGACGACGGCGAGCGGATCGAGGCGATAGGCGTCTCGGAGTTCGTCCGCGACGAGGAGGCCGTCTTCTTCAGCGGCATCGACCGGGTCGATCTCCTCGATCCGGAGAAGACGCGTCTGGTGAGTGACACGTCGTCCTACTTCCGCCGTGCCCGTCTCTTCCTCGAAGCGGTGCTGCGCAGGACTCCGCTGCCGCAGTCGGAGCGCGGTCTCGCCCTGGCGGACCGCTTCCTGCTGGACCCGCTGCCCTACCAGCAGCGCCCGGCGGAGCTGGCGCTCTCGCTGCGCAATCTGCGTCCGCGCATCCTGATCGCCGATGTCGTCGGCCTCGGCAAGACGCTGGAGATCGGGCTCACCCTGGCCGAGCTGATCCGGCGCGGCAGGGGCGAGCGCATCCTCGTCGTCACCCCGCAGAGCGTGCTCGAACAGTTCCAGCACGAGCTGTGGACCCGTTTCGCGATCCCCCTGGTACGGCTCGACTCGCTGGGCATCCAACGCATCCAGCGGGAGATCCCGGCCGGACGCAACCCGTTCACGCACTACAAGCGCGTGATCATCTCCGTCGACACCCTCAAGAACATCGGCCAGTACCGGCACCACCTGGAGCGTATCCAGTGGGACGCCGTGGTCATCGACGAGAGTCACAACCTCATCAACCAGGGCAGCCAGCGCCGCGCCCTCGCCGAGACCCTGGCCCCGCGCACGGACGCGCTGCTGCTGGCGAGCGCCACCCCGCACAACGGCGACAAGCGCTCCTTCGCCGACCTGATCAGCCTGCTCGACCCGGCCGCCATCGCCGACGCGGACCACTACGACCCGGCCGAGGACCTCGGCCACCTGTTCATCAGACGGACGAAGATCAGTCCCGAGGTCCGCAACGGCATCGGCGCCGAGTGGGCGGACCGCGGGCCCACCCGTTCGCTGCACTGCGCCGCGAACGAGGCCGAGGAGCGGATCTTCGCGGAGCTCACCGAGCACTGGCTGCCCGCCCCGCCCGCCTCCGCCGAGTTCGGGACGGCGGACCGGGACCGTACGTCGGTGGCCACGGACCCCCTCTTCGCGTACAACCTGCTGAAGACCTTCCTGTCCTCGCACGTGGCGCTCGCCGAGACCGTCGGCCGGCGCATCACCGCCCTCGACAAGAAGGTGCGGGACGCCCAGAAGGAGGGCAGGCGCCCCGACCCGGCGATCGGTCCCGAGCAGCGGGCCCTGGCCCGGCTCCGTGAGCTGACCGCCTCCATGGGCGACGGCACCGGGCCGGGCGACTCGGCCAAGCTGGACGCACTCGTCGAGCAGCTGAAGGAGATCGGCGTCGGCCCGCGCAGCGGCACCCGCGTGGTCGTCTTCTCCGAGCGGGTCGACACCTTGAAGTGGCTGGCCCGCGTCGTGCCCGCCCGGCTGGGTTTCCGGGCCGACCGGGACGGCGCCGTCAAGGCCGTACGCGTCATGCACGGCGGGCTCAGCGAGGAGGAGCAGCGGTTGTGCCGGGAGGCGTTCGGCCTGGCCGGTGACCCGGTGCGGCTGCTGTTCACCGGTGACGTCGCCTCCGAGGGCGTCAACCTGCACCGCCAGTGCCACCACCTCATCCACTACGACATCCCCTGGTCGCTGATCCGCATCGAGCAGCGCAACGGCCGTATCGACCGGTACGGGCAGCGGTACGAGCCGCAGTTCCGGGCGCTGATCCTCACCTCCGCCGTGCCCGGCGCGAAGGACGACCGGACCGTCGCCGAGAAGCTGCTGACCCGTGAGGAGGAGGCCCACAAGCTGAACGGCACCGCCGAGGCGGAGACCGGCTACTACCGGGCCGACGAGGAGGAGCGGCGGCTCATCAAGGAGCTGGTCGAGGGCGGCACGGTCGAGGACTTCCTCGACGCGGCGCCCGCCGCCGGGGACACCGACCTCGCCGACCTCTTCGGCCAGGTCGACACGATCACCGAGGAGGAGCCGCCGCGGCGCGCGGAGGTCCCCTCCCTGTTCGGCGGGGACCTGCCGGCGTTCGTCGACACCGCGCTCGCCGAGCTGTTCGAGGACCGGGCCGAGGACGTCCTCGGCCTGTCCCGCGCCGAGGACGCCCAGCGCCGCCGCTCCCTGTCGCTCTCCCCGGAGAAGGCACCCGACCTGTTGCGCCGCCTCAAGGCCCTGCCCCCCTCCTACCTGAAGGAGCAGGGGGTGGCCGAGCGCATGATCCTCACCTTCGACCGCGACCTGGCGCAGGACAAGCTGACCGAGGCCCGCGAGGCCACGGACACCATGTGGCCGACCGTGTCGTTCCTCAGCGACATCCACCCGGTGGTGGAGTGGCTCACCGACAAGGTGCTCGTGCAGTTCGGCCGGCAGGAAGCCCCCGTCATCACCTCCCCGTACGTCACCGAGCCCACCTTCCTCATCCAGGGCATCTGCTCCAACGCCCTCGGCCGGCCCACCGTCGTACGGTGGATGGCCGTCCCGGCGGAGCCCGGCGGACCGGTCCGGCCCATGACCGAGGCCCTCGCCGAGGCACGGGTGGGCCCCGACCTCGCCCGTACCGGCGAACCCCGCGACCTCGCCCGCCTCCAGGAGCTGGTCCCGGCGGCGGTGGCGACCGCCCGCGCGTACCTGGAGAAGTACAAGGACGAGTGGGCCGAGCAGATCAGCGGCCCGCTGGCCGAGTACCGCGAGCGTCTCACGCACTGGCGGGCGGACTCCCTGCCCGGCGCGACCGCCCGCAAGGAGAAGCAGATCGAGGCCACCGCCGACGAACAGGCCCACCTTCTCGACCAGTTGAGCACCTCCGGCCGGCCCCTGCTGAGGGTGCTGGCCGTCCTGGACAAGCCCGCGCCCGAAGACGGCTTCGGCGGCGCCACCGAACCGGCCGACCCGGCGGAGGACTGACGTGACCTACGACTCCCTCGTCAACCACGGCGACTACCTCTCGGCGCACTACCTAGCCGAGGTGCTGCCCAAGGACCTGAAGGCCAAGGACGGCCTCCTCGCCCGCTGGGCCGCCGCCGAGGAGACCGCCCGCCGCGCCCACGCCGAAGCGGTGGCACGGGCGAAGGCCGCCGGCGACGACCCTGCCCCCGTCCCGCCCCGTGCCCGCACCCCCCGCGAGGGCCTGCGCGCCCTGCACGGCCCCTACTTCGCGGGCCGCGCGGACTTCGCGCACGACGCCGAGGCGCTCAGCGTGCCGGACGCGCCCGTCCCCGCCGACTGGGGTAAACGCCTGACCGAACTCCACCTCGACACCCTGCGCGCGCTCGGCTACACGGACGCCCACGAGCAGACCGTCACCGTGCACCGCTCCGGGCACGACTACGCCGTGCGGGCCGTGCACGCCGAGCCCGGCGTGATCGCGCTCTCCTGCGGCTGGACCGCCGAACCGGACGCCGCCCTCGACCCGGACGGCGCCGGACGCCTGCTGCACCCGGTGGCCCTGGAGGCGTCCGGCCGGCTCCGGGACGCCAAGGCCGTCACCGACTTCCTCTTCCAGTGCGAGGAACCCCCGCGCCACGTCCTCCTGATGGCGGGCGGCGTGGTCGTCCTGGCCGACCGGATGGCCTGGCACGAGGGCCGCTACCTCGCTGTCGACCTGGACGCCGCCCTCAACCGCCGCGACGACCGCAACGGCGGCGAACTCGACACGATCGCCGCCCTGTTCGGCGCGGACTCGCTGCGCGTGCCCGAGGAGGGCGGCACCGCGCCGCTCGCCGGGTTCGTCGACAAGTCCGGCAAGCACGCCGTCGGCGTCTCCACCGAACTGCGGGAGGGACTGCGCCTGTCCGTCGAGTGGATCGCCGACGAGGTCCTGACCCGCCTGCGCGAGCAGGGTGTCCCCGTGTCGAAGCTCGACGACCCGAAACGCCTGGCCAAGGAACTCACCCGCGAGTCCCTGCGCTACCTCTACCGCATCCTGTTCCTGCTGTACGCCGAGGCCCAGCCCGCGCTCGGCATCCTGCCCTCCGACTATCCCGAGTACGGGCGCGGCTACGGCCTCCAGCGCCTCGGCGACCTCGTCGTACGCGACCTGGTCGGAGAGCGCTCCCGGCAGGGCTTCCACCTCTACGAATCCCTCGACCTCCTCTTCCGCAACGTCGAGAAGGGCCACCGCCCGTACGGCTCCGAGGAGGAGGACGTCCTCGCCCAAAAGGCCGACCGCGCCGCCACGGAGGCCGAACGGGAAGCCGCCCGCCGCCTCGCCGACGGTGAGATCACCCGCGCCGTTCACGACGACCTGGTCCGCGAGGCCGACCGCTCCCGCCGCGCCGCCGCCCGCAGCGCCGACGTCGGTCTGCGCTTCGAGCCCCTGCGCTCCGAGCTGTTCAAGGAGGACGCGGTACGGCTCATCTCGGCCGACCGCCTGGAGAACCCACTGTACGAGGGCGACGGCTCCGACGACGGCGACCCGGACGTCCCCGAGTTCCTCGACACCCGGCTGCGCAACGAGACCCTGCACAAGGTGCTGCGCCGCCTCATGCTCACCAAGGGCAAGGGCCGCGAGCGCGGCGGCTTCATCTCCTACGCCCAGCTCGGCATCAACCAACTCGGCGCCGTCTACGAAGGGCTGATGTCCTACTCCGGGTTCATCGCGGAGGAGGACCTGTACGAGGTCGCCAAGAACGGCGACGCGTCCGGCGGCAGCTGGATGATCCCCGCGTCCCGCGTGCACGACTATCCCGACGACGTGTTCGTCGAGCGGCCCCACGAGGAGACCGGCCGGCCCGTTCGCGTCGTCCACCCGAAGGGCTCGTTCGTCTACCGCCTGGCCGGCCGCGACCGGCAGACCTCGGCGTCCTACTACACGCCGAAGTCGCTGACGGAGGTGACGGTCGAGCTGGCGCTCAAGCACCGCCTCGACCAGGACGGTACGACGACCTCCGCGCGCGAACTCCTCCAGTGGCGGATCTGCGAACCCGCGCTCGGCTCCGGCGCGTTCCTCAACGAGGCGATCGACCAGGTGGCGGCCGAGTACCTGCGCCGCCGGGAGAGGGAGCTGGGCAGGCGCGTCGACCCGGAGCAGCGGCAGATCGAGCTCCAGAAGGCCAAGGCGTACGTCGCCCTGCACAACGCGTACGGCGTCGACCTCAACGCCACGGCCGTGGAACTCGCCGAGGTGTCCCTGTGGCTCAACTCCATGCACCCCGGCATGCGGGCACCCTGGTTCGGGCTGCATCTGCGGCGGGGGAACTCGCTGATCGGGGCGGGACGGAAGGTGTACGGGGCTGACGTCCTGCCGGACGGGCCCTGGCTGTCGAAGACGGCCCCGCTCCCGCCCACCGACCTCCCCTTCCGCGACGGCGACCTGCCCGACGGCGCCGTCCACCACTTCCTCCTGCCTGCGGTGGGCTGGGGCGCGGTCGCGGGGGAGCCGGAGGCGAAGAAGCTGGCCGAGGAACAGGCGAAGGCACTGGGTGCGTGGCGCCGGGGCATCCTGAAGGCCCCGAAGGCCCCCAACCCGTTCAAGGAACGGGAGAAAGAGCCCGAGGACAAGCGGCAGAAGCGCTACAACACCTGGCTCGCGGCCGGATCCAAGACCGAGCTGCGGCGGCTCCAACGCGTCGCTCACCGCGCCGAGTTCCTGTGGAGCCTGGTCGCCAAGCGGCTGGAATTGTCCGAGCGCAAGGTCTCCCGACGCATCGACGTGTGGGAGGCGGACTGGCTGGAACCGTCCGACGAGGCGGCGGACAAGCAGCGCGTCCTCGACGACCTGACGGTGGCCGGCACGCCGTACTGGCGGCTGAAGACCGTCATGGACGCGTGGTGCGCGCTGTGGTTCTGGCCGCTGGACCAGGTGTCCGCGCTGGACGGCACGGCGCCGGAGTACGGGCCGGGCGGCGGGGTCGTCCGGGCGGTGGACGTGGCGGCGCTGATGTCGGAGGACGCCGGTGCCGACGCCGACGCCGACACGGGGTTCGCATCGGCGGTTCCGGCCGCCGCGCCCGAGCCGAGCGGGCCGGCGCCCGGAGACCTCGCCTGGCAGGCCGCCGGGCTCTTCGACAGCCCGACCGGCGAGCAGGGCGACTTCGCGGAGCTGGCCGCAGCCGACGGTGACGACAATGAGGCGGGCCTCCGGTCGAAGGGGCGCAGTACCGGCGGGGGCCGCAAGGCGCGGATCGCGGAGGACCCATGGCGCCCGGTCATCCCCCTGAAGACGTTCGCCGACTGGCTGGACTTCCTGGAGGCCGTCCTCGGCCGCAACGACCCCGGCGACGGCTCCTTCCTCGACGGCCTGGACGATCTCCCCGTCGACGAGGCGCTGCCCCTGCTGGAGGCGTACGAGCGCACGTTGGACGGCACACTGGGAATGGACCGCGTCCTCAACCTGCCGACACGGTTCCCGTGGCTGCCGGTGGTCGAGGACATCGCCGGTTCGACGGAGAAGGACATCAAGACGGAGGACGGACACGGGTTCTTCCACTGGGAGCTGCACTTCGCGCATGTCTTCCGGGGGGAGAGCGGGGGGTTCGATCTTCAGGTGGGGAACCCGCCTTGGGTTCGACCGGACTGGGACGAGGCCACAGTGTTGGCCGAGTTCGATCCGTGGTTCAAGTTGGCGGACAAGCCGTCAGCGGAGGAGTGGCGGGAGCGTAAGAGCGGGCGACTGTCCGATCTGGCGCGAGGTGTGGTGTATGGCGGTGAGCTGGCCGCAACGGTCGGTATGGCGGCTTTCCTGAGTGAACCAGTGACCTATCCGTTGATCACAGGGACGCGACCGGACCTGTACCGAGCGTTCATGTGTCAGGTGTGGGCGCATCTGGGCATCAGAGGCACGGCGGGGCTCGTGCACCCGGACACGCACTTCGTTGGAGTCAAGGACGGGAAGCTGAGGGAGGCTGCGTATGAGCGTCTGCGGTTCCACGCTCACTTCTGGAACCAGTTGCACGTTTTTGCTGAGATCAAAGAAACGCGGCAATTCTCGATCAACGTGTATGGGCGGCCAAAGCGCATCAGCTTCCCACATATGAGTTGGCTTTTCGCACCAGAAACGCTCAGCGGTTCGCTTGAGCATGACGGTGAGGGAGAGCTACCCGGCATCAAGTATGAGGGTCACTGGGAACTGCGTCCGCATCGGGAACGGTTGGTCGAGGTGGATGAGGAACTACTCACGCAGTGGCACCGGCTTGCGGGCGAGACGGCAGTGCCCGCAAGCCAGGCGGCCTTGCTGTACCCGGTGACCTCGGACGAGCAGGGTGCTATTGCAGCCCTGTCTCAGGGGAGTGACCGCTTGGGCAGTCACGATCCCAACATCACCATTGGCATGTTCGAGAACTTGGCGACCAAGAAACTGGGGATTTATCGCTGGGATACCACTGCGCCGCCCTCTCTGGAAGAGGTCATCCTCCAGGGACCGCATCTTGGTATTGCCACGCCGTTCAACAAGCAGCCCAAAAATCCATGCCGGACGTCGCTGGACTGGTCGAGTTGGAATCTCGCAGAGCTGCCCGCGAGTACGGTACCCCGTACCAATTATGTGCGTGGCTGGGAACTTAAGCGGTATCGAGATGTTCAGGATCGTTGGCTCGATCGCTCACGACTTGCGACTGACTGGCAACCCTCGTCTGAGGAATGGGCAAAGAGAGGGGAGGTGCTGAACGAAGAGGAGTTGCAGTTCACGGAAGGTGAGCAGCGTGAGCTCTTGAAGCGGAGGTTGTGGCTCTACCGGCCGTACACAGAGTTCTACCGGTTGGCGTGGCGCGTCATGATTCCGTTTGACACGGAGCGCAGCTTGTTCGCTGCCCTGATTCCTCCTGGTCCTGCGCATGTCCACACAGTGCAGTCAATGGCGATGTCAAGCAATCGCGAAACGGCACTTAATGCTGGCTTCTGGGCTTCCCTTCCCTTCGACTACGTGCTCCGCATCACGGGCCGAACCCACTTGCAAGTCGCAGAAGCCCACAAGATGCCCTACTCCAATCCTGCCCACCCACTGGCAGGCCCCTTGCTGCTACGAACCCTTCGTTTGAACTGCCTTACCGATGCGTATGCTCCTCTCTGGAGCGAGCTGTACGACATGACGTGGCCGGGTTACGAAAGCTGGGCCATCTCGTGGCCGAAACTGGCACCACTTGCGGGGCACCTTAAGGCTACTTGGGAGTACGCCACCCCGCTGCGTACCGAGTACGAACGACGTGCTGCTCTCGTCGAGATCGACGCCCTGGTCGCGGTATGGCTCGGAGTCACGGCCGACGAGCTTGTGGCCACGTACCGCTCCCGCTATCACATCCTTGCCCAACGGGATACGGAAACGTACTTTGACGCGGTGGGACGCAAGTTGGCTGCAAGCCACCACACCTACGGATTCGGCCAGAGCAAGAAGGATTACGAGGATTTCCTCGCCTACAACGGCGGTGAGCGGCCGGAACCCCCCGACGGTTACACCGCCCCCTTCTACAAGGCCGACCGAGAGGCCGAAATGCGAGCCGCGCACGCCGTGTTTGCGAAGCGGTTGCAGGATGCGATCGACCAGGGGAAGTGGGCTCCCGGCTCGTAAGCAGAAGCGCCCCGTTCCGGGTAGGTCCGGAGCGGGGCGATCGTGCAGGGTTAGGCGTTGCTCGCGTGCGTGAGGAAGTGGGTCCAGGCTCCCGCAGAGACG
>NZ_JBHSOA010000134.1:0-1008 GCF_042655885.1 Streptomyces chlorus | reverse complement strand
CGTGGTCCGAAGCTGGAACCGTTGCTGTTGGCGGATGACGAGCGTGCCGTGCTGGAACGCTGGACGAGGCGGGCGACCTCCGCTCAGGCTCTGGCGTTACGGGCGCGCATCGTGTTGGCCTGCGCGGGCCCTGACATCCCGCCCATCGTCCAGGTGGCCCGGGACTTGCGGAGCTCCGCGGACACGGTCCGCAAGTGGCGGCGGCGGTTCCTGGCCGAGCGGCTGAACGGCCTGGCCGACGAGCCCCGGCCGGGCCGGCCGCCCACCATCAGCGTGGATCAGGTGGAAGCGGTCGTGATCGCCACGCTGGAGAAGATCCCGAAGAACGCCACCCACTGGTCGCGCAAGTCGATGGCGGAACACAGCGGCCTGTCGAAGTCCACCGTCGGCCGGATCTGGCGGAAATTCCAGCTCAAGCCGCACCTGACGGACACCTTCAAGCTGTCCACGGACCCGTGGTTCGTGGAGAAGGTCTACGACGTCGTCGGGCTGTACTTCAACCCGCCCGAGGGCGCGGTGGTCCTCTCGGTGGACGAGAAGTCCCAAATCCAGGCCCTGGACCGGTCCCAGCCGGTGCTGCCGATGATGCCGGGCATGCCCGAGCGGCGCACCCACGACTACGTCCGCAACGGCCTGACCACGCTGTTTGCTGCATTCGACGTTGCCACCGGCGAGGTCATCAGCTCCCTGCACCGCCGGCACCGGGCAGCGGAGTTCAAGAAGTTCCTGATCAAGATCGACAAGGAGGTACCCGCGCATCTGCAGGTCCACCTCATCTGTGACAACTACGGCACCCACAAGACGCCCGCGATCAGGACGTGGCTGTCCAAGCACCCCCGCTTTCATATGCACTTCACCCCGACCGGCTCCTCGTGGATCAACCAGGTCGAGCGGTGGTTCGGCTTTCTGGCCGACCAGAAGATCCGCCGCGGCGCGCACAAGAACGTCCAGAGCCTCGAAGCCGACATCCGCGCCTGGGTCAAGGACTGGAACGCAGACCCCAGGCCG
>NZ_JBHSOA010000133.1:0-1003 GCF_042655885.1 Streptomyces chlorus | reverse complement strand
GGACAGTGTGCTGGCCGGGCAGCTGGCCTACTGGCGCCGGCAGCTGGCGGGGCTGCCGGACGAGCTGGCCCTGCCGGTGGACCGGTCCCGGCCGGCGGTGGCCTCCCACCGCGGGGCGCGGGTGTCCTTCGAGGTTCCGGCCGAGGTGCACGGCAGGCTGCGGGAGTTGGCCCGTGCCCGTGGGTGCAGCATGTTCATGCTCACCCATGCGGCGCTGGCCACCCTGCTCTCCCGCTTCGGTGCGGGCACCGACATTGCCATCGGCTCCCCCATCGCGGGCCGGCTCGACGAGAACCTCACCGACCTGGTCGGGTTCTTCGTCAACACCCTGGTCCTGCGCACCGACCTCTCCGGGGATCCGACCTTCGCCGAGCTGCTGGCCCGGGTGCGGGAGACGGACCTGGCCGCCTACCAGCACCAGGACGTGCCCTTCGAGCAGCTGGTCGAGGCACTCAACCCGACCCGCTCCCTCGCCCGCCACCCCCTCTTCCAGACCCTCCTCACCTACAACAACCAGGATCCCCAGGACACGGCGGGCGTGGGCGAGGAGACGGGGCCGCTGGCGGTGTCGCCGTATGCGGCGGCGACGGACACGGCCAAGACCGATCTGGCGTTCACCCTGACCGAGCGGTCCGACGACACCGGCACCGCGGCAGGAATCTCCGGCCGGCTCGACTACGCCATGGACCTGTTCGATCGGGAGACGGCGGAGGCACTGGTATCTGCCTTGCAGCTGCTGCTGTCCCAGGTGAGCGACAACTCCGAACAGCCTGTCCACACCCTCGCCATCCTCACCGAAGACGAGGCCAAGCGGATTACGCAGGGGTGGAACGACACCGGTGTCGTGCCGGTGGTGTCGGAGTTCCTCCTTGACCGCTTCGAGCGGCAGGCCGGGCAGACACCCGACGCGGTCGCGCTGGTGTGCGGGGACGAAGAGCTCTCGTATGGGGAGTTGAATGCGCGGGTCAATCGTCTGGCGCGGGTGCTGGCCGGGCGTGGGGTG
>NZ_JBHSOA010000132.1:0-13385 GCF_042655885.1 Streptomyces chlorus | reverse complement strand
GGCGTGGAGTTCACGACCGGCCCCGAGCAACCGACCACCCTGCCCGGGGAAGAGGAACGCGAGGCGTCCTGAGGCCTGTCCGCGCAGCACATCGGGCGTGGTGCCCCGGCCCTGTGCCAGGTCCCGCAGGCCACGGCGCAGTTCGGCCTCGTCGCCGGCGACGACCACGCCACGGTGTTCCAGGGCGGCGCGCGTGGTGCCCAGCGAGTGGCCGAGGTCGTTCAGGCTCGGCACGGCTGTGTCGGGTCCGTCCAGGAGGGAGAGCAGCCGTTCGGCCTGGGCACGGAGCGCGGAGGAGCTCCGGGCGGAGACGACCAGAGGTACGGCGCAGGCCCGGTCGGTTGCGGACTCCGGCTTCCCGCCGGGTTCCGGCTCGCGGAGGGACGGTTCCTCCAGGATCACATGGGCATTGGTACCGCTGATACCGAAGGAGGACACTCCTGCCCGCCGCGGACGACCGTGGTCCGGCCAGGTCAGCGCCTCGGTCAGCAGCCGGACGTTCCCCGTCGACCAGTCCACGTGCGGGGTCGGCTCGTCGGCGTGCAGGGTCCGGGGCAGGACCCCGTGCCGCATCGCCATGATCATCTTGATGATGCTCGCGAGGCCGCCGGCCGCCTGGGTGTGGCCGAGGTTGGACTTCACCGATCCCAGCCACAGGGGGCGGGCCATGGGCCGGCCCTGCCCGTATGTGGCGATGATCGCCCGCGCTTCGATCGGGTCGCCGAGCGTGGTGCCCGTGCCATGGCCCTCGACGGCGTCGACGTCGGCCGCGGTCAGCCCAGCGTCGGTCAGGGCGTCCCGGATCAGCTGCCGCTGCGCGGAGCCGCTCGGGGCGGTGAGGCCGTTGCTGGCCCCGTCCTGGTTGACCGAGGAGCCTCGCACCAGGGCCAGGACCTCGTGCCCGTTGCGCTGAGCGTCCGACAGCCGTTCGACCACCAGCAGGGCGACGCCCTCGGAGAACGCGGTGCCGTCGGCCTCCGCCGCGAAGGCCTTGGCCCTGCCGTCCGGGGCGAGCGCGTGCTGGCGGCTGAACTCGACGAACGTGCCGGGGCTACCCATCACGGTCACCCCGCCCACGAGGGCCAGCGAGCACTCGCCACGTCGCAGGGACTGTCCGGCCAGGTGGAGGGCGACGAGCGAGCCGGAACAGGCGGTGTCGACCGTGATGGCAGGCCCCCTCAGCCCCAGGGCGTACGCGGTCCGGCCCGAGACGACGCTCGGCGCGCTGCCGGTCATCACATAGCCTTCGGTCCCTGGGGGCGCCTCCATGATGCGCGCCCCGTACTCGTTCGCCCCCGTGCCGACGAACACGCCGGTCCGGCTGCCGCGTACGGACAGCGGATCGATGCCGGCGTGTTCCAGTGCCTCCCACGCGGTTTCCAGGACGAGACGCTGCTGGGGCTCCATGGCCAGGGCCTCACGCGGGCTGATCCCGAAGAAGTCGGCGTCGAAGTCGGCGGCGTCCTCGAGGAAGCCGCCCTGATCGCAGGAGCTCCTGCCTGCCCGGCCGAAGAGAGCGTCGAGGTCCCAGCCTCGGTCGCGCGGGAAGTCTCCGGCGACCGTCCGTCCGTCGGCGACCAGGCTCCACAACTCGTCCGCCGACGTGACGCCGCCCGGGAAGCGGCAGGCGATCCCGACGACAGCCAGTGGCTCGTCACCGGCGATCACGGCGGGCGGCGGTTCGGGCCCGTCGTCGGTCGTCCCCAGCAGTTCGGCCAGCAGGTGGTCCGCCAGCGGTGCGGGAGCCGGATGTTCGAAGGCGACCGTCACCGGAAGGCTCAGCCCGGTGGCGGCCACCAGCCGGCCGTGCAGCGCGACCAGGGCGAGCGAGTCCAGCCCCTGTTCCCTGAACGGGCGTTCCGCCTCGACGGCCGTGTCCGGCGGGGTCTCCGGTCGGGCCTGGCACAGGACCGCACGGGCATGCCCGCACACCAGGTCCAGGATGATGTGCCGCCGCTGCCGGCCCGGCAGTTCGCCGAGCCGGCGCATCAGTTGCTCTCGCTCGTCCTGACTCCGTCCGCCGCCGGAAACGGAATTCTCAGACTCGCGCATTCAGTCCTCACTCCACGCTCTTGAAGAGAAACAGCTGATGGAAAACGTCGGGCTCCTGGCTCGCCCCTGTGCCCGCAGTTCTCACTCGTCGCCGGGGACGGGGGCGGCGTCGAACTTCCGGCGCACATAGGACAGGTCGGCCAGTAGTCCGGAAGAGGTGATCCGCCGTCCGGGACCGGCTTTCACGCGCCGGGGCAGCGGGAGTGATCCGCTGTCCGTCCACCGCAGCCGGCCTTCCGCGTCGATATGGCTACGGGTCCGGCCCAGGTTGTCCGGGTGGATGCAGTAGGGGATGTCGAGGTATCCGCACCGAAACGCCGTAACGAGGGCCGCCCCGATGTCGTCGTCGAGGTTCAGCACGGCGTGCACCAGGGCGCGGGCCTCGTCGTAGATCCCGGTGTCCGGTGGTGTCGGGACCTTGACGCCGCCCGAGTGGTGTAGTGCGGTCGCGCGGGCGGCCCCTTCCAACGCGGACACGTTCTCGGCGATGGTCGGAATGCCGTGGGCCTCATCGGCGGTCTTGACGATGAGCCGCTCGGCTCCCGTGCTGGCCGCGAGCTCCGCCGCCGTGGCGAGCAGTCGGCGCGCGCCGTGCGGGGTCTGTGGGAAGAGCCCCATGTACGCGTACACGACGACATGCCAGTTGTCCGTCGGCAGCAGTTCGGAGCACAGGCGGCGCAGGGCAGCCACGGCTTCCCGGTCCTGCTCCGCGCTGGTCTGTTGGGCATAGCTCAGGGACAGGCTGCGCAGTCCGTGCTGGTCGAAGAACAGCGCTTCGAGGACGCTGATGGCCACCAGTTGGCCGGGCGGGCACAGCTGGCCCATCATGCAGCCGCCGAAGGTCTCCAGGTGGGGTTCGATGCCGAGGTCGAGGAGGCCGGTGAACTCCTCGCAGGCCCGCGTCCAGTTGCCGACCGATTCGGTCAGCGGTGTGCGGCCGTACGGCAGGCAGTACGAGACCGGGCCGCCTTCGGTGGCGTTCAACCCCAGAGCGACGAGAGTCCTGACGATGCGACCCGGGCTCGCGGAGCCGTGTCGAACCTGGACGGGGAAGTCCGGGCCGAGGGCGCCGGTGAGCACCTGACGGGTGGTGTCGGCGGGGTGGTCGGCGATCGGGTAGCCGTTGAGGCAGGCACCGTCGCGCAGGGCGGTCCTCACCGCGTCGCTGTCGCCGACGCGTGTGTAGCTGTCGACGGTGATCGTGCCGACGGACACGGCATCGGCCCTTCGGGTGGCGATGAGTCCCGCGCGCATCCGGGCGGGGTCGGAGAAACCCATGCGCGGCTGCACCACGGGGACGCCGGAGCCACCCCGGTGCCGGACGAACTCTCCGAAGTCCACCGGGAGACAGCACATACCCGCTGTCGCCCGGGCGGAGACAGTGCGACAGGTCATACGAGGACCCCGCGGCGTGCCGATGGTGTGGCCGGATGCCTGTTCAAGGTGTCGAGGAAGCACCGGAAGCGTGCCATCGTGCGGGCGTCTTCGGTGAAGACCGCGTCGAACCCGGCCGCCGTCAGCCGCTGTGCGTGGCGGGTGTCCTTGCCGCGGATGACGTCCAGTTTCCCGCCGATGACCACGGGAGTCGCGGCCAGCTCCGCGATCGCTCTCAGCCGCGCGATGACCCGGAGACCCTCCTGGTGTCCGTGACCGTTGACGCTGCTGATGACCACCAGGTCGGGTCCGGCGCTCCGACACGAGTCGACGAGGAGGTCGTCCGGCACACAGGGGCCGAGGTTGACGACGTCGAAGCCGTTCTCCTCCAGCAGCAGTTGGAGGAAGACCAGGTTCCAGGTGTGGGAGTCGGAGGCCATGCCGGTGACGACGGCGGTTCCCCTCCGCGCCGTCGTGGGCTGCATGCCGGCGCTCGGGGTCACGAGCATCCTCCCAGTGCCACCCGGTGGTGTTCCAGACGGCTGGCCGAGACGACGAGGTCGCCGCGGACCACGACTTCGGCGGGGGCGGGCCTGCCGAGGAAGGTCAGCAGGCTGGCCGTCGGCCCGTAGGCCCCGGCGTTGGGGATGCTCACCAGGTCTCCGGGCTCCAGGACCGGCAGTTCGACGCCGCGCCCCAGGACGTCGCCCGGGGTGCACAGAGGGCCGACGAGCGTCGCGGTCTCCGTCTCGGCCGCGCCGTCGATCCGCACGGACACCGGCAACAGACGGCCGAGGCCGGACATGCCGCCGAAGGCGTTGATACCGGCGTCGAGGACGACGAACTTGTGACCGCGACTCACCTTGATGTTGCCGACCCGCGCGATCAAAGTGCCGCCGGCGCCGACCAGGAAGCGTCCCGCCTCGAAGGCGACAGCGGGCCGGTCATGACGCCAGCCGGGAAGGTGGAGGTCCAGGTCCGCTTCGAGTTCGGCGCGGAGCTTCGGGTAGGCGCCGCGCTGTCCCGGTACGCCGTACGGGGCCGCGAAACCGCCCCCCAGGTCGAGGAAACGCAGGGTGAGTCCCAGGTCCCGCTCCAGCTGGGCGGCCAGGATGATGGAGTGCCTGAACGCATCGATCAGCGCCGAGGCGTCCTGGGCGTTGCTCAGCGGAAAGAAGTGCAGGCCCGTGATCCGAGTGCCCGGAATGTCACGTACAAGGGGAAGCGTGTCCGGCAGCGTCTCCGCGTCGAAGCCGAATTGCGAGGGCGTGCCGGTCATTCTGATGGCGGTGGTGCCCCGCGCCGAGGGAGCGTTGACCCGCAGGATGCAGTCGGCGACCGCTCCGTGTGCGCGGGCGGCCGCGCCGACGCGGCGGACGTCGGTGACGGAGTCGGTCGAGAAGCGCCGGACGCCGAGCGCGATGGCCTCGTCGAGCTCGGCGGCCGTCTTGCCCGGCCCGGTGTAGAGGCAGTCCTGACCGCGTCGCCCCGCGGCAAGGGCGACCGCCAGCTCTCCGGTCGAACTGATCTCGGGCAGGCACGGCCGACCGGGCCCTTCCCCGAGAGCGCGGGCGATGTCCGGGTGCGGGTTGGCCTTCAGGGCGTAGAACAGCCGGGCTTCTCGCGGCAGCGCGTCGTACAGCTCGCTCCGCGCCGCGTCGATCTCGTCCAGGTCGTACACGTACAGCGGGGTGCCGAACCGCTCGGCGAGGCGGGCGTGGCGGTCTGCCAGGGTTCGGTTCACGGTGCGTCCGTCTCCTGGAGCATCGCGGTCAGGGCCCGGCGGGCGTTCTTGCCGTGGGCGGTGAGGAGCAGTTCGGTGACGACCCGGCAGACGGCCGGCACTTTCTGCGGCTCCAGGCGTTCGGCGAGTTCCTTGAGGATCACGTGCGGCGCCAGTTCGGATTCCACGAAGACGGCGAGGTCCCTCCCGTCGGCGGGCGGCAGCACGGCGGCGGCGCGGACACCGGGGATGTCCGTGGCGGCGGCCTCGATCTCCAGGGTGCTCATGCGGATGCCCTTGCGCTTGAACATGTCGTCGCGGCGGCCCTCGAAGTACAGATAGCCGTCGGCGTCCAGGCTTCCGTAGTCGCCGGTGTGCAGGCGCGGCTCCCCGGTGCGCTCGTCGCGGCGGAAGGTCCGCGCGGTCAGCTCGGGGGACCTCCAGTAGCCAGGCATGACATGCGGGCCCGTGACCACGATCTCGCCGACCTCGCCGGCGGGGACCGGTCGGCCGTCGGTGCCGAGGATGGACACCGAGGTCCCGGGCAGTGGCCTACCGACCGAGGCGGGCCGTTCGCGGTCCTGCTCCGGCGGCATGATCGAGACGCGTTTGCACTCGGTCTGGCCGAACTGGCGCACCACCCGCACACCGGGGAATGCGGCGCGCAGCGCTTCGATCGTGGCGGGCGGCAGAGCCGCGCCGGTGTTGGTGATCAGGCGGACGGGCGGGGGCGGCCCGGGGTCGCGTTCGGCGAGCTTCACGATCATCGTGGCCAGTGAGGGCACGATCGGCATGACGGTGGTACCGGTCTCCCGCATCCTGTGCAGCAGCCGCAGGTCCGACTCGTCACCGGCGAGGACGAGTTCGGAGCTGCCCAGACAGGAGAGCAGCACCTTGTACAGGCCGTAGTCCCAGGACAGGGGGAAACGGCAGAAGACGACGTCGTCGGGCCGGTAACCGAGTTCCTCCCGGATGGCGCGGGATACGAACGTCATCTGCGCGTGCGGGCAGATGACCGCCTTGGGCGTGGCGGTGCTGCCGGAGGTGTAGACGAGGGACGCGACATCGTCCGGGGCGATGCCGGGGTGGTCCTCGCTCCCGCCCCGGGCCGCTTCGGCCTCGACCTCGGACCAGACAGAGGCCAGGTCGTACACGGGGACGCGGGTGACGGCGCGGAGCCGCTGGGCCCGGGAGCCGTCGGTGACGACCAGGGCCGGCTCGGCGTTGTCGAGCACGGAGGCGAGGTGGAACTCCTTCATGCCGGGGTTGAGCGGGACGAAGACGGCACCACGACGCGAGGTCCCGTAGAACAGGGCGACCGCCTCGCGCCGGGTCGGCAGCTGCGTCACCACCCGGTCCCCGTGTCCGACCCCGTGGTCCCGCAGCCACCGCGCGAAGGCGTGGCTCAGCCCGGCGAGCTGCCGGTAGGTCCACCGTCCCGCCGTGTCACGCACGGCGGAGCGCTCCGGGGTCTCCTCAAGTGCTTCGTCCAGCAGGCCGTGAACGTAAGGGCTTTCGCCGTGTCCCATGCAGATCGTCCAAGTTTCGCCGGTGAGTTCTCCCTGGTCCAGGACCTTAGGGGGCCGACAGCAGGCAGGACGGCCCATGACGACACCCCTATACCTGGACGCGGTACCCCTAATTCCTCAGCCGGGCAGCGGCTGTTCCCGCGCGGCCAGTGCCAGCCGCGCCCGGTCGACCTTGCGGTTGGAATTCAGCGGGAGAACGTCGATGTGCCGGTAGTGGCGTGGCGTCATCCCCTGAGGCAGCAGGGTCCGAAGGCCCCGGGCGAGTTCCGCCGCCGGAACGCGGGTGCCGGTGTAGAACACGACCAGCTCGGTGCCGTTGTCACCGGGCCGTGCCACGGTGACGGCGTCCTCGACTCCGTCGCATGTCCGCAGGGCGTGCTCGATCTCGGTCAGCTCCACGCGCCAGCCCCGCACCTGGACCTGTGTGTCCAGCCTTCCGAGGTGGGCCAGTTCACCGTTGTCCATGCGGCGTACCCGGTCCCCGGTCCGGTACCAGGTGCGGCCGTCCCGGCGCAGGAACCGGCCCTCGTCGTCCCTCGGGTCGAGGTAGCCCGCGGCCATCTGGGGTCCTGTCACGCACAGCTCGCCCTCGCTGTCCGAGTCCTCGCCGCACTGATCGAGGAGGACGTGGTCGTGTCCCTCGTGCACCGTCCCGATGGGCACCAACCCGTTGACGCACCGAGCCGGAGAGGTCGCGGGCGACCACCGGTGCCCGGTGACGGTGATGGTGAGTTCCGTCGGCCCGTAGATGTTCTCCACCGTGCAACCGGGAGCGGCCTCCTGCCACGCGACCACGTCGCTCGCCTGCAGGGCCTCTCCGGCGAAGAGGCTCCACCGCAGGCCCGGCATGCCGCCCGGGGGCAGGCCCCTCGCGCGGCGGACGAGCGCGATGGCACTCGGCGTGGAGAACCACACGGTCAGGCCCCGCTCGGCCACGAACGCGGGGAGGTCCCGGTAGGCATGGGCCGGCACGGGCCGCACACTCGCTCCCGCGCCCCAAGCGCAGAAGAGGTCGAACATGGCGCAGTCGAAGGTCAGGTCGAACGTCTGCGAGAAGACGTCGTGTTCGTCGAAGTCGTAGCGGGAGTCGAGCAGTGTGAAGTAGTGGTGGGTGTTGCCGTGCGTGATCGGCACGCCCTTGGGGCGTCCCGTCGTGCCTGAGGTGTACAGGATGTACGCGATGTCCGAGGCGACGACGGGAAGCGGCTCGTGCAGACCGGTCCGCCGCGACACGGTGATGCGGCGGAAGCGGCCGTCGTCGGGGCCGTCCGGTGACAGGACGGGGAGGTCCGAGTCCCCCTCCGCGATCCGGGCGGCCGCCGCGAGCCCGTGGGCATCGGCGATCAGGGCCGACACGCCCGCCGCCTCCATCATCCGCCGGGTGCGCGCGACCGGGAAGTCCGGATGCAGAGGGACCACGGCGGCGCCCGCGTACAGCGCGGCGAGGATGCCCGCATAGCCTTCGATCCCCTTGCCGGCGAGCACCCCGACCGCCTGCGGTGGCTGTCGGCAGCCGGAGACGAGGGCGCCCGCCCACCGCAGGGCCGTCTCGTGCACGGCTTCGTAGCTGTACGTCTCGCGGTCAAGCCGCAGCGCCGCACGGCGCGGAGCCATGGCGAGCCCTTGCAGGAAACGTGCGTACAGCGCTGGTTGCAGCATGTTTGTTCGCTCCGCCTTCGGGGTTCTCTGAACACAGGGGTAGGGGGCACAAGATCGGGAAAGGGAGATCCGCAGGGAGGACGAGGGTTACCTCGGGGGCCGTTCGACGGTTTACGTCAGCGACGAGATCCAGGTCATCCACGACCGACCCGTGCGAGGAGACATCATGTGGGACGACCGTTTCGAGGAACTGCTGCGCGCGTTCCTGCCCTTCTCCGCTCCTGACGATGCCCTCACCGAGGACGCCGACCTGCGCGACCTCGGCCTCGACTCGCTGGGCACCGTGGAGCTGCTGACGGCCCTGGAGCAGGCGTACGACGTACGGTTCGTGGACGAGGCGCTGACCCCGGAGACCTTCGCGACTCCGGGGACCCTGTGGGCCGCGCTGTCCGGACTGGGGGCGGTTGCCATCTGACGCGACCCGGGTGTGACCGCCGACCGCCTGCCTGTCCTCAGTGGGACGGTGCCTCTACGGTGCCGCCTGCGGGAGCGGGTCCCCACCGCGCGACGGCCTCGGCGCGCGGTGGCGGCGCGGCTGCATGGCGGTGCTCGGGCTCACCGCGACGACCTGGAAGTTGCGCGTGGTGCAGCCCACCCGGCCGAAGAGGCTGTCCGGGCCGGACACGTAGAGCGTTCCGACGCCGAGGTCACGCAGGGCGGCCACGACCCGGGGCCACTGGACGGGGTGTACGAACCCGTCGAGCAGCATGCGGCGTACGCCGTCGCCGGAGTGCAGCACTGCGCCGTCCTGGTCGGCCACCACCGGAATCCGCGGATCGGCGAACTGGAGCTCGTCGAAGATCTCCCGTTCGACTTGGTCACGCAGGGCGCCGAGGACGCTTGAGTGCATCGGTGGACGCATGGTGTACAGCGGTAGACCGCCGATCGAGCGCAGTCGCTTCGCCAGCCAGTCCAGTGCGCTCTCCCGCAGGGACACCATGTGGAAGTCGTCGTCGATGCGGCAGGAGATGTCGTACCACTCGCCTCGCTCGGCGAGTTCCGCCAGCACCTCGTCGAGCCGGTCCTCCGGGACTCTGGCGAAGGACTGCGTGATCACATCGCGATGGTCACGGGCGACGTGGTCCTCCAGACAACGCGCCCAGCGCGCGGTCATCCACACGGCCTGCTCGAAGGGCAGCGCACCACTGTGGACCGCCGCCGCCTTGCCGCCGAAACTGGGGCCCACGCAGAACCGGGCGGCCATGCCCAGCTCGCCCTCCGCCCAGCGCGCCAGCGCCAGGCAGTTGACCAGGAAGGCCACCTGGGCGAACTCGCTGTAGTCCCCTTGGGTCTCCCGGTAGCGGTCGACGAGCGAATAACCGAGGACCTCGTCAGCCGCCCCGACGAGGTCGCGTGCGATGGGGTTGAGCAGCATGAACTTCGCGACGTCCGTGAAGCGTGACGGCCCCATGCCGGGGAAGACGACCGCGCTGCCCGTGCGGAAGGACATGTCCATGGTTCACCTTCCGCCCTCTGAGATGCTGTTAAGGTAGTCGGCCATGACGGCCGTGAAGCGCTCCGGCTCCTCCAGATGCGGCACATGGCTGGATTCCTCGAAGATCTCCCCACGCACGTCCGGGATCAGGTCCAAGAAGGGCTGGACGGCCGCCGGCGTCGCCTCGTCGTGGCGGCCCGAGATCACCAGGGTCGGGACCGCGATCCTGGGACAGCAGTCCACGACTGACCACTCCCGCAGCGAACCGACGACATGGAACTCGGTGGGGCCGTTCATGGTGAAGTACACCGTCGGATCGTTGTGGACCTCGTAGAAGGAGGCCAGATAGTCGCGTGGCCAGGGCGTCAGCCGGCACACGTGCCGCTCGTAGAAGACGCGTGCGGCCTCCTGGTACTCGGCGCTGTCGGTGGTGCCCGCGGTCTCGTGGCGAAGCAGCGTGTCGTTGACGCCCGGCGGCAGGGCGTCACGCAGCACCTTCATCTCGCGCAGCCACAAAGGGTAGGAGGCCGGGGAGTCGGCGATGACTAGTCCGCGCAGACCGGGCGGGCGCGCGGCGGCGTGCCGGGTGGCCAGCATGCCGCCCCAGGAATGTCCGAAGAGAACGTAGTCGTCCTCGACGGCAAGGTGTCGCAGCAGGTTGTCCAGCTCGTCCAGGAACAGCTGGACGGTCCAGAAGTCGGCCCCGCGTCCGGGCAGGTGGGTGGAGCCCCCGTTGCCGATCTGGTCGTAGTGGACGACCGGCCATCCGGACTCGGCAAGGCGGGCCAGGTTCAGCAGGTAGTCGTGAGTGCTGCCGGGCCCGCCGTGGACGACCACCAGCGTCGGTGGGCGGCCGCGGGGTCCCGTGACGCGGTACCACGTCGCATACGCCCCGAAGGGGGCCTTTCCCTTGGTGATGGGTGCTTCAGGCATGTCGCCACCTCTGTCGGCTGGGTGTCTTGTGCCGGCCCTCGGGCCGGTCTACCGGCCGGTGAGGCCGAGTTCCTGGTCGATGAAGTCGAGGACGGCGTCGGCGGACGCGGCTTCGAGCTTCCCGGCGACGTCCTGGTCGCCGACTCCGCCCGTGAGGTCGTCGATCCTCGTCGCGAGCGTCCGGAGCCGTGCCGCGATGCCGGTGTCCCGCAGCTCGTCCGGTGCGAGCGCGTCGATCGCCTCCTCGACTCGGCCGAGTCGGGAGAGGACCGACGCGTCTTCACCGCCGGCGGCGGCGCCGCCCCGGTCGGGGCACACGTGGCCGAGCAGGTGGTCGGCCAGCTTGCGGGGTGTCGCGTAGTCGTACACGAGGGCGTTGCTCAGGGTCACACCCGTCGCCGAGACCAGTCGGTTCCTGAGGTCGACGGCGGTGACGGAGTCGAAGCCGAGCGCATCGAAGGACCGGCGCATGTCGAGGTCGGCGGGGTCGTCGTAACCGAGCAGGGAGGCCACGTGCGTGCGCACGAGATCGTGGACTTCGCGACGTCGCTGGTCCTCCCGCAGGGCCGCGAGCCGGCTGATCAGGCCCGCAGGACCGGAGACCGTTTCGGCGGTTCGGGCAGTTCCGGCGGTTTCGGCTCCCAGGACGGCCTGCACTTCGGGAAGGCTCGTGAACAGCGGCCGCGGCCGGGTCAGCGTGTGCACGGGAATGAAGCGCGGCCAGTCGAAGTCGGCCACGACGAGATGGCCGTCGCCGTTCTCCAGCGCCTGCCACAACGCCTCGGCCGCCAGGGCGGGCTTCATCGGTGGCACACCGATGCGGTGCAGCAGGACACTCGTCTCCCGGTCGACCAGTCCACTGTCCCAGGGCCCCCAGGCGATCGAGGTCGCCGCGAGCCCACGGGCCCGGCGATGGTGGGCGAGACCGTCCAGAAACGCGTTGGCTCCCGCGTACGAGGCCTGTCCTCCGCTGCCCCAGACGGCCGCACCGGAGGAGAACAGCACGAAGGACTCCACCGGGTGGTCGGCGAGGAGTTCGTGGAGATGCGTGGCACCGAGGACCTTCGCCCTGCCCACCTCGGCGAACTCCGCGAGGGTGAGCTCACCCAGGGGTGCTCCCCGCGGCGCCACGCCGGCCACGTGCATCACGGCGGTCAGCGGAAGCTCTTCGGGGATCGACTCGAGCACCCGACCGAGCGCCTCGCGGTCGGCGACGTCACACGCCATGATGGTGACGCGGGCGCCGAGCGCGACCAGTTCCCGTTCCAACTCCTCGGCTCCTTCGGCGGCACGGCCGCGCCGACTGGTGAGGACCAGGTGTTCCGCCCCCCGGCCCGCCAGCATGCGCGCCACTTGAGCACCGAGCCCTCCCGTGCCACCGGTGATCAGCGTGGTGCCTTTCGGACGCCAGGACCGCGACCGTGGCGCCTGGCCGTCGGCCGGAGGCGCCCCGGTCACGGTCAGCGGAGCCCGCTCCAGACGACGTACGAAGTTCCCGTGCGCGCGTACGGCGAGCTGGTCCTCCCCGTCGGCCCTGGACAGGGCGCGCACCAGGCGCTCGGCGTTTCCGTGTTCGCCCGCCGACGCGTCGAGGTCGATCACGCCGCCCCAGGTTTCCGGGTGATCCAGGGCGAGTTCCCGTCCCAGGCCCCACAGGACGCTCTGGTGCGGGCTGGTCACGTCCTCGCCGGGGGCCACGGCCACGGCTCCCGTGGTCACCAGCCACAACGGGGCGGTGACTGCCGCATCCCCCAGCGCCTGCACCAGGGTGATCGTGTCCGCGTATCCACGTGACATCGCCGAGTGCTCGGCGTGGATGCGGTCGTCAAGACCGAGCAGGCACAGCACCCCGGCCGGTGCCTGCTCTCGCACCTGGTGCCGCAGCCGTTCGGTGAGTTCGGCGCGGTTCGCGTCGGCCACCTCGACGACATCGGTGCGGACCGCGTCCGCGGCGCACGCGTCCAAGAGCGAACGGACGCGTGCGCTCCCGACGTGCCCGGCGGGCACGACGACGAGCCAGATGCCGCCGTGCGTGCTCGCGGGCGTGTCCGGCAGCGGCTGCCAGCTCTCGCGGTAGCGCCAGGAGACCACGCCCGACGGGGTCGGCACGGACGTGGCGGCGGAGCTGTCGGTCCAGTAGCGACGGCGCTGGAACGCGGCCGTCGGCAGGTCCACGCGCCGGGCGCCGCTGCCCGAGAAGAACGCCTTCCAGTCCACGGGCACCCCGCGGGTGTGGATTGTCGCGAGCGCCGAGACGAACGCGTGTTCCTCGTCCTCGTGCCGGGACATGGCCGGTACGAAGGCGGCGTCCGTGTCGTTCTCGAGGCAGTCGGCGCCCATCGCGGACAGCACCGCGTCCGGGCCCAGCTCCAGATACGTCGTGACACCACGCCCGTCCAACGCACGAACCGTGTCCGCGAACCGCACCGTGTCCCGGACCTGCCGCACCCAGTACTCCGCCCCCACCGGACCACCCGAACCACTCAGCACCAGGGGAATCCGCGGAGAGCGATAACCCACCGACTCGGCCACCACACGGAAGTCGTCCAGCATCGGTTCCATCAACGGCGAATGAAACGCATGCGACACCCGCAGACGCCGCACCCTACGGCCCCGCCCCGCGAACTTCTCCGCGATCCGCGCCACCTCGTCCTCGACACCCGACACCACCACCGACCGC
>NZ_JBHSOA010000131.1:0-4802 GCF_042655885.1 Streptomyces chlorus | reverse complement strand
GGTCCCCCTCCACCATGACCAACCCGAAGATCATCCCACCCGGTCAGCCAACGTGACAGCACCCCGACCATGCCCGCCGGACCGGTGAGCCTGTGACAGGGACCCGTGGAAGACAAGCGCCTTAAACTTATTGCTGTAGGTTAATACTGGTCAAGACCCCGAACCTCTCCTTGTAGACACGGGATGGCCGTCGCCAGGCGCTTCCTCAGAAACTCCACAGCCGGCCAGCCGGCCACAGGGGCCAGGGCCGACGGGGCGCGGCAGTAAAGAGCACCCGGGCGCCCGCAAGGCCTTGCCCGACTTGGCGAATGCCATTAGGTTTACGGCGCTGCGGTAGACGCCACATCCCGTGCTTCCGCCCTCTCGAACGCTTTGCCACCCAGCCCCCGTGACGCACCGGACAGCAGGCCGTGGGCGTCCGGCTCTCCCCTGCACACCTCACCAGAAGTCAGGGCCGGCGCTGTGCGTGGGACACACAATGACTCGGATCACGACCCGGAGGTTCCCATGAGCGGCTACTCGTTGTTGGCAGGGGTGCGCATCCTGGAGGTCGCCCACCTGGCGCCCTCGTCTGTCGGTGGCCATCTTGCTGATCTCGGCGCCGAGGTGATCAAGGTCGAAACCGGGCCTGTGGGCGATCCCGTGCGCGCCGGTGGCTCCCTGGCGGTGGGCGGACCCGACGGTCCGGCCTTCATGCACCTGCGCTGGAACCGCGGCAAGAAGAGCGTGGCGCTCGATTTGCGGAGCGACGCAGGCAAGGCTGCCTTCCTGGAGCTGGCCAAGGTCAGCGACGCGGTGATCGAGGGAACACGTGCCGGCTATCTCGAATGGCTGGGCCTGGGATACGACGTACTGAAGGAGACCAACCCGGCGCTCGTCTTCTGCACGGTCTCCGGCCTCGGCAGCGACGGGCCCTACCGGCGGCTGGGCAGTGGCGGACCCGTCTTCGACGCCTACGCCGGCCTGCGCGAGGTGGCGACTCCGAGCACGCCCCCGGACAAGGGCATGGCGGGCTCGACCGCACCAGGGATCGCGATGTACGGACTGGGCGCCTACGGAGCGATGGGCATACTCGCGGGGATTCTCCACGCCCGCCGCACCGGGGCAGGGACACGGCTCGAGGTGGCCGGCATCGACGTGGCAGCCAGCTGGATTCCGGACGAGACCGACGCGGCCCTCAACGAGGGCCGGACGACGCAGCGCTCCGCCTGGCTGCCCGACGGGCGGCTGCCCGACTGGCCCCGGTTGGAGGCGTACCGGACACAGGACGGCGGCGCCATGCTGTTCGGCGCCCACGTGGAGAAGTTCTGGCGGAACTTCTGCCACGCCGTCGGCCGTCAGGACCTCCTGGAGATCGATCTGACCACCGTCGACGAGGGATCCGCCCGGCGCGCCGAGACGGTCTGGCGCGAACTGCGCGCCATCTTCCTGGAGCGCACGCGCGAGGAGTGGACTGAGCTCTTCCTCACGCACGACATCGCCGGCGGACCGGTGAACAGCGTCCACGAGCTCATCCAGGATCCCCATTTCAAGGCCCGGCGGAACACCTACACGGTCACCTACGACGGCGTGGGCGAGCTGGAGCTGATGGTGAGTCCGGTCCGTGTCGCCGGAGAGGACTTCGCAGCCGATCTCGCCCCGGAGCTCGGCGCGCACACGTGGGAGGTGCTGCGGGACGTGGCGGGCTACGACGAAGCGGTCCTGTCCGAGCTGGGCATCAAGGGAGCACCCTCACAGGCTGCCGGACGCAACGCTGACGCGTCCTGACGAGCGTCACACAGCCAACAGAGAACACGGTCCGGCATCCCGTATCCGTCGGTCACCCGTGCCTCTTCCGAGCAGCTTCCGCTCATCAGGGCGAGCCACAGGCTCGGCGCGGCCAGCCGGGGGCTGACGGATCAACACCGCGCTCTGCCGTCTTGCGCATGAAAACAGCAACCGAACAAGGGACATGGGAAGCTGGCATGAACATCAATGATCTCGTTCGCTACTGGGGAAAAAATCGTCCCGACCACGCGGCGATCATCTTCGGTGACGACGTACAGGGCTGGGCAGAACTCGACGCGGTCTCCGACGCCCTCGCCCGTGGCCTGGCGGCTCGCGGGGTCCGCAAGGGCGACCGGGTGGGCGTGCTCATGCGCAACCGCCCGGAGCTCGCCCATGTCATCCTGGCCACTCTGAAGCTGGGCGCGATCAGCGTTCCGCTCAACTTCCGGCTGCTGGCCTCGGAGCTCGCTCCCCTCCTCCAGGACGCCGACCCCCGCGTCGTGGTGACCGAGGGCGAACTCGCCCACCTGCTGGAGCCAGGGCACAAGGCGCTCGGCTTTGAGATCTTCGCCGCCGACTCGTCCGACCTGCCGGGATACAACCTGCTCATGACGGAGTCCGGGACGGCGCCGATCACCGAGGTCGACGAGGACGACGGCGCGTTCATCTGCTACACCTCCGGCACCACGGGAGTGCAAAAGGGCGCGCTGCTGACGCACCGCTCCGTACTGGCCCCCGGCCAGGCCCAAATGATCACCCACGGGATCTCGTGGCGCGACCGCGTATTGCTGGCCGCGCCTCTGGTCTACACGGGCTCAGTCATCTCGATCTTCATGCAACTGGTGGTGTACCCAGGCGCGACGATGGTGCTGCCCGGCGACTTCGACGCCGAGCGCTGCCTCGACGCATTGGAGCGGCACCAGGTCACGGCGACGACGACGGTCCCGGTGGTCTGGGAGCGCATGGCGGCGCTGCCCGGCTTCGGACGGCGCAGGCTGGCCGACTTCAAGTTCGCAGGAGCGGGCGGCGCCCCGGTGAATCCGGACCTACTCAAGGCCTACCAGGCACGCGGTATCCCGGTGACGCAGGTCTACGGGCTGACCGAGGCATCGGGACTGGCCTCCACCATGCGGTACGAGGATGCGCTCACGCGTCCCGGTTTCGCCGGGCTGCCGCTCGTGGGCACCGCCATCCGCATCGCCGATTCCGAAGGCAAGACGGTCCCGGCCGGCGAGGTCGGGGAGATTCTGGTCCGCGGCTCGCACACCATGCACGGCTACTGGAACCGTCCCCAGGAGACCGCCGAGACCCTCGTCGACGGATGGCTGCGCACCGGCGACCTGGGCCTGCAGGACGACGGCGGCTTCCTCAAGGTTGTCGACCGGAGGAAGGACATGGTCATCTCCGGAGGCCTGAACATCTACCCCGCCGAGATCGAGAAGGTGCTCAGCTCCGTGGAGGGGGTGGTGGACCTTGCCGTCATCGGCGTGGCGGACGACAGGTGGGGCGAGGTCCCGATGATCGTCTTCCATACCGACCAGGACCCGTCGGTCGTCGCCGGCCGCCTCGCATCGACCGCACGAGCCTCCCTCGCCCGCTACAAGCAGCCCAAGCACGCGGTCGCCCTGGCGCAACCGCTCCCCCGCACCTTCTCGGGCAAGCTCGCCAAGCCGGTCCTACGGAAGCAGTTCACGCGCACGCCTTCCGACGCGATTGCGCTGTCTCCGTCCAGCTCGTGACAGGCAGACCGGGCGGCCCCGAAATGCCGGGGCCGCCCGGCCACAAGTCCCTCAAAAGTCCGGTGATTGCTCACTGAGATCGTTTCATCCTGAAGTTGCTGGTCACGGGGCTGGTGTGACCGGTAGCGGGAGTTCTCGTACTGGTCGGTGGCGTGATCGGCAGCAGGTGATCATCTGTCACCGGGAGACTTCGGCACGGGTGAGGACGAGCAGGGCCCGCAGCAGTACGGTGGCGTGACGAGCGGCCAGCCGGAGCCTGGTGAGGACCCGCCAGTTTTTCAGGTCGGCAAAGCCGTGTTCATTCGCGGCGCGTTCGTGGGCGACGAGCCTGTTCGCCTCTTTCTGCGCGGCGGTCAGGCGCCGGCCGCGAGCGGCGCGGTAGCCGGTGATGATCACCGGGTTGTCCGGGTCGTCGTCCAGGCCGAGGAAGCCGAGGTCGGCGATGGCGCCGAGGCCGGCTTCGCGCAGGCGGGTGGTGATGTGGTCGTGCCGGGCAGCGGTGACGTCGTGGGTGCGGCCGCGGCGGGCGGCCGAGACCCGGATCAGGTTGCCCTTCTCGTCGGTGAGGGCAAGGACGTGCAGGCCGTGCATCGTGCGTTTGCCGGAGTAGTCGGGGCGGTCGTCGACGCCGGTGCGGCGCCGGGTGGGTATCGGCGTGCCGTCGATCAGCACGACAGCCCCGCCCCGTTTGACGATCTTCTTCAGTGCGCGGTCCAGACGTTCGGCGCGGGCGGCCAGTAGGTGGATCGCCTCCAGCAGCCAGCGGCGCACGGTCGAGGCAGAGACCTGTTAGGTGTCGGCCATGCCCGCGAGTCGCTGGTCATGACGGGGCACGGCGAGGACGATCAGGGCGATGCGGCCCGGCGGGAGCTTGCGCCACCGCGAACCGATCTTCTTCAGATGGGCGCGGCCCAGGCCCGCGACCATGTCCAGGGTCGCGCTCGACAGCGGCAGGCGGCAGGCGGCACGGCGTTGTCACGTTGTGGGGTGCGTGACTGTCTGATGGTGGGTCGGGGCGTGGTGAGCCCGCGGCCGGGAACCCGTGGTCAGGCCGTGGTGGGCAGGTTGGCAGCGCCGGTGATCTGGTCCCAGATCACGAAGCGGACGGTCATCCCGGCTCGCTGGCCGAAGGCCGTCATCAGGTGGCGGTGGGGGCGGAAGTGGGGTGAGATGCCGCTGAGCGCGGACAGGAAGCGTTGGGCTGCGCCGACGGAGCGGAAGCCCTTCATGGCGCGTTCGCGCCGCCGGGTGGGCCGGTGGCTGTTCTCCGCCCGGTGGTCGAGGTGCTTCGACTGC
>NZ_JBHSOA010000130.1:0-19757 GCF_042655885.1 Streptomyces chlorus | reverse complement strand
GCGCCACGAGAAGGACGAGGGCGAACAGCAGAAGCGTGTACAGGGCGTCCCCGCCGTACTTGGCCGCCCCTCCCCCGAACCAAACCGATGTCACGGCACCGCTCTTCGACCAAGATCCGGACCATTCCCGGACCGGCAAGCCGCTCCGGGCACCGAGCTGCACCATGTGCACCAGCCGACGATGTGTCGTCGTCGTACCACCAGCAGACGAAGAACCTGCCGGTTTCACTCCGACAGGGCATCTCCTCCATGGGGCAGGACCAGGATCACTCCCCGCCACGGCCACTCTCGCCTTGTCGACTCTCTGCAAGGCGACAGGGCAAGTACCAAGTTCACGCGCCGGCACGCGGCTCAACCGCCCGCCGGGTCGGCATTCGTCCGGCCGCCACCGAGCCCCCAAAGACCGCCGCACGTGACGGAGCACGGCCTGCGCATAGCCGGCCGAGCCGTCCCGGCAGACCACCTCGATGCCCGGGTGCGCGCGTAGACACCCGGTCACCGTCTCCGCCTTCCGGTCGGGCAGGACATCGATCCGGTCCCGGCTGACGGCGTCGATGATGATCGTGGCGTACCGGTGCCCCGGCGCAGAGCGAAGTCGTCGATGCCCAGGACCTCGGGTACCTCCCGGTCGGGCAGCGGGATGCGCAACCGGCAGGTCAGCGTGCTGGACCAGGACAGCACCTGGTGCAGATGAACCAGGAGACGGGCTCCGGCCCGTCCCGACAGAGCGGTGGCGACAGCGGCGACGACCTGCTGCAGGGCCGGGGGCCGCCGCCGGTAACGCGCCGTCAGCCCAGGAACCTGCTCGACGAACGTGGTCCTGGAGCAGCCGGGGTTCTCGCAGTACAGACGGCGCACCGAGATGTCGATCATCGCTGGTCTGCCCCCGATGGCCTCGTCGGCGACATGCCGCACGTAGCGGCTGTGCTCCCACTCCGATTCCTGTCCGCGGTCCGGGCAGGTCACCATGGCCCCCGCCGGGGTCCGTACCATGATCCGGACCGGGGACGGGCCGGTCTCCACCCCGTCGACCAGCACTCCGGCCAGTGCAGGAAGCAGCCCCGTCAGCTCGACATCACACGCCACCAGCCTGCCTCACCAAAACATCAGCCAGGGCCAGAACCACAAGATCGATCAACGGCTACGAAAATCTTGTCAGAGCCTGATTCCTGATAGACCCCAGGTCAGTTGAGACCGAGGAGGAGGGGGCTGGGCTGACAGGGCGTCGTTGTCCGGATTTATGATGGGGCGCCCGGGCGGGTAGGTGAAAGCGGGGTTTCAGGGTGGAATGCGACTGGGAGACCCCGGCCCGATTCCAGCGGGCCAGGGTCTTTGTGCTGTGCCGGGGTGGCGGTTCGGTCAGCGTCCGCCGAATCCGTCGTTCCCGCCGAATTCGCCGAAGTGGCGTTTGACGACCCGGAAGCTGCCCACCACTCCGTTCTTGACGAAGACGCCGCCCTTGACGTGGCGGGGGCGCACGCCGTCGCTGGAGCTGTGTGGTCCGACGGTGGCGATGGGGGCTCCGTTGTCGCAGGTGGCTCCGCGGAAGACCTCGACGGTCCTCCGGCTGTCGTTGCGGATGTTCAGGCTGCGGGAGCCCAGGCCGCTCACGACGGTGATGCAGCCGCCCGGGGCGGCCGAGTAGGAACGCTCGTTGATGTGGATCCGGCCTTCGAAGCCCCGGCCTTCGTGGTCCTCGCCTTCGGAGTCGCCACCTTCGCTGTCCTTGCCTCCGTTGTCCTTGCCTCCGTTGTCCTTGCCGGAGTCGCCACCTTCGCTGTCCTTGCCTCCGTTGTCCTTGCCGGAGTCGCCACCTTCGTCGCCCTTGCCTCCGTTGTCCTTGCCGGAGTCGCCACCTTCGCTGTCCTTGCCTCCGTTGTCCTTGCCGGAGTCGCCACCTTCGCTGTCCTTGCCTCCGTTGTCCTTGCCGGAGTCGCCACCCGTGGGGGCCGAGGCGGGTACGGGGGCGGCTGCCTGCTGGACCCCGGGGGCGGCCTGGGCCGGCTCGTAGGCGGACACCGAGGCGTAGGTGATACCGGTGACGGCCAGGGCCACGGCGGCCGCTGTAGCGACGGTGGGACGGGTAATCATCACGCGCTTCTCCTGTCTCGGGAAGTCGGCTGGCCAGCCGACTCATGATGAACGTACTGACCGATTCCCATATCTGTCATATCGGGACATTAGGGAAAGCCGGTAGATTGACTCCAATCGGGTCATAGGGGGACGTCTGCGTACCGCGCCATGGCGCGCTGACGGGAAACCAGATGACTTTTCCTGTAATAGACTTGATGCACCGATACGCCATCCGGGGGACTTTTCAGGCGTCTGCCCACTTACAGCCGCAGCCGCAGCGTGTCGTTCGTTGACACATCGGGGGAAACCGGTATTCCCGTTGTGCTGCCGGGTGGCGGGCGGGGTGCTCGAGCCCGCGAGCTGTCCGGCATTGCACCGGACCGGGTGGCGGCCGGACCTCTCATCAGCGTCTCCGACGGCACCTTCCGGGCCCGGTGACACCACCCCCCAGGTCATCCGTTCGACAGGGGGACACAGTCATGCCGGGCCCGGAGGCCAGCGGCCCTCTTGCAGGACCGCGGAAAACATAACGTGGGGGCGGGACTGTCCAGCACGATCCATCCCGCATTCGATTTCTGGGCCGACAGGTCCCACGCGCCACCACGCGAGCAGGTCAGGGACATGATGCCTGTCGCCGCGAGCCAATCGCGGGCACCCGGGCCGGTGTGTCCGGTGCCAGGCCCCTTCGCGCTTCCCTGCTCACCCATCCGCTTGTGAGGCTCCCAAAGTCCCGCATATGCGCTGACCTGGGCATTCGCCAGCTCTCGTGATCTTCGTCAGGCGGCGTTGCGGTACTCGTGGATGAGCCCGCCGAGGATGTCGTGGCGCTGGATCCGCTGCGCGGGAAAGGCGATGACGTCCACGCCGTCGGCTGGGGCGCGCAGGTCCAGGGCTCTGTGCGGCCGACTGGAGTCGTAGCGCTCGGCGTACTCGGCGAGGACGTGCCGCAGGTGCTGATCGTTGCAGATCAGCAGACGATCCGTGCACTCGGCTCGTGCGGTGCGTATGAACCTCTCGGCGTACGCGTTCATCCTTGGTGCCTGCGGTGTGGTCTTGAGGATCTCGATGCCGTCGGCGGTGAAGACGGCATCGAACGCCTGGGGGTAGCGGCTGTCGCGGTCACGCAGCAGGTAACGGAAGCCGGCGGCGCGGCCGCCGAGGTCGGCCATGAGGTTTCGGGCGAGCTGGGTGGCCCAGGCCGCGGTGGGGTGGGCGGTGACGCCGAGGATGCGCACGGTGCGCGTGCCGACTTCCAAGGCGAAGAACACGTACAGCCGCTTCAAGAATCCCGAAGTCACGTCACTCGACGAGGAGTCCCCAGGAAGAGGTGGAACCCCCTGGCCACGGGGACAGGACGTCAGCGGGGCTCAGGGAAACTCACGGGATGTCGCACACACAGGGCGGCGCACGCACGGGCTCTTGACCGTTTCGCCGGGAGGGTCTAGCTTCCAGACAGAAAGCGCTTGCCGCCCTGTTGTGCCGTCGCCTCCCGGCCTGCGCCCCGGCCGACCGAAGGAGTTCCCCATGGCGAGCAGGGCCGACACATCCGTCGCGTACGACGGCCTGCCCGGCGGGATCGGCGTCTCCCGGCTGCGGGTGTACGACTGGCCGGCCGCCGACGGCCTGCGCGGCGGCACGCCCCATGTCCATCTGAGCTGTTCGGAGGGGTACGCCGTGACCGGCGGCCGGGGCACGGTGCAGACCCTGACGGCATCCGGGTTCGAGCAGACCGAGCTGACGCCGGGCGCGCTGGTGTGGTTCACACCGGGCACGATCCACCGGCTGGTCAACGAGGGAGGCCTGACCATCGTCGTGCTGATGCAGAACTGTGGTCTGCCGGAGGCGGGCGACGCGGCGCTGACGCTGCCGCCGCATCTGCTCGCCGACCTCGTCGCCTACCGTGCGGCCGTCACCCTGCCGGAGGCGGGCTCCGAGGAGGAGTTGGAAGCCGCGGCCCGCCACCGCCGTGATCTGGCCCTTGAGGGTTTCGCGGCACTGCGCAAGGCGACCGAGGCCGGGGATCCGGAGCCGCTGGCGGCGTTCCACCGGGCCGCCGCGGCGCTGGTGCGGCCATTGGTCGGCCGGTGGCGCGGACGCTGGCGGGACGGGGCGGCCGCCGCGTCCGCGGCGACCGGCGCACAGCTCGACCGCCTCGAGCGCGGCGACGCGGAGCATCTTGCGCAGGCGAGACTGCGGACCGAACAGCCGACCGCCCGGGGCCGGTTCGGTATGTGCGGCCGCCTCGACGTGTACGACATCGGCTGAGCGACGGCGCCCCGGTCCCAGCCCGGCCGCCTCACTCCCCCGAGGGCGCCAGGAGCTTCCTGGACTCCAGGTAGTCGCGCGCCACGTCTTCCGGCAGCCGCCGCCAGCTGTCGACCTGCCCGTTGAGCCGTGCCAGGTCGGCTGTGGTGAGGACGGTGTTGAGCGCGGCCAGTGCACGGGTGGCACCCTGTCCGCCCGCCTCCAGACGGAACGTGGACATGCCCCATGCGAGCTTCTCGATCGCTCCGGGCAGACCGAGCGCGATCCTTCGTACATCGTCGGCAGTGGCCATGGCGCAACCGTACGACCTGCCACCGACAGGGCCCCAACTGCCGTGCCACACTGCGCGCTTCCGACCCATTGACCCCCCGCAACGCCGGAATCTACGCTGTGCGGCGTACCCAGAAAGCGCTTTCTCAGCCTGCGGCAGGACCTACCAGCACCGGGAGCGCCATGACTGATCATCACCCCAGACGGCATGAACGGCCGAGAGCCCTTCGCACCGCGATCTCCCCCGTCTCCGTCATCACCGCACTGCTGGCGCTGCTCCTCGGCCTCGGAGTGACCCTGTCACCCCGTGCCGAAGCAGCGCCCTACCGCGTACTCGTCTTCTCCAAGGTCACCAACTTCACCCACGACTCGATCCCCGCCGGTATCGAGGCCGTCAAGAAGCTCGGCAGCGAGAACGGCTTCGAGGTCGAGGCCACCGACGACGCCTCGGCGTTCACCGACGTGAACCTCGCCCGCTTCCAGGCGATAGTCTTCAACAACACCAACTCCACCCCGGAGAGCGGCGACCTCCTCGACGCCGCACAGCGGGCCGCACTGCAGAAGTACGTCCGGGGCGGTGGCGGATGGGTCGGCCTGCACGCCGCCTCCGCGAGCGAGCGCGACTGGGACTGGTACGAGGGCCTGGTCGGAGCGATCTTCGACAAGCATCCGGCGGTGCAGACCGGCCGGGTGAAGGTGCTCGACCGCTCGCACCCCTCCACCGAGGGCCTTCCCGAGCTCTGGGAGCGCACGGAGGAGTGGTACAACTGGCGCACCAACCCGACCGGCAAGGTGCACACGCTCGCGCAGGTCAAGGTGCGTGACGGGGTCACCGGCCTCGACGAGGGCGTTGACCAGCCGTATTCCTGGTGCCAGAACTACGACGGCGGACGCTCCTGGTTCACCGCCGGCGGCCACGCAGATTCCGCCTTCCAGGAGCCGGACTTCCTGAAGCACCTGCTGGGCGGCATCCAGTGGGCGGCGGGCAACAAGTCCGGTGACTGCACGGCCGGCAAGACCGGCGCCTTCCAGCGCACCCCGCTGGCCACCAGCGACCTCGCCGACCCGTTCGAGCTGGCCGTGGCGCCCGACCGCCGGGTCTTCTTCATCGAGCGCACCGGCAAGGTGAAGGTCATCGACCAGTCGACGCTCAAGGTCACGACCGCGCTGGACTTCGAGTACACGCCCGAGATGACGAGTCAGTCGGACGGCCTGCTGGGACTCGCCCTCGACCCGGACTTCGGCGAGAACAACTGGCTGTACCTGCTGAACTCCGACAAGACCGAGAAACAGCTCAACGTCTCCCGCTTCACTGTCTCCGGCAGCACCATCGACCCTGCGTCCGAGAAGCGGCTGCTCACCATCCCCACCTTCCGCGGCGAGGGCCGGGCCAACTCCCACATGGCGGGCTCGCTCGCCTTCGACAAGGACGGCAGCCTGTATGTCGCCACCGGCGACAACACCGACCCGTTCGCGTCCGACGGCTTCACACCCATCGACGAGGGTGATGGCCGCCGCGCCTGGGACGCCCAGGCCACCTCGGGCAACACCAACGACCTGCGGGGCAAGATCCTTCGCATCACGCCCCAGGACGACGGCACGTACACCGTGCCCGAGGGCAACCTCTTCGCGCCCGGCACCGAGAAGACCCGTGCCGAGATCTACGCCATGGGCATGCGCAACCCGTTCCGGATCACCACCGACCCTGTCAGCGGTGCGCTGCTGGTCGGCGACTACGGCCCCGACGCCCGTGCAGCCAGGCCCGACCGCGGGCCGGAGGGCACCGTCGAGTACATGCGGATCACGAAGGCGGGCAACTTCGGCTGGCCGTACTGCGTCGGCAACAACACCCCGTTCAACGACTACGACTTCCAGACGCAGACGTCGGGACCGAAGTTCGACTGCGCGAACCTCGTCAACGAATCGCCGAACAACACGGGTCTGACGAATCTCCCGCCGGCCCAGCCGGCCACGGTCTGGTACGCCTACTCGGCCTCCGCCGAGTTCCCCGAACTCGGCATCGGTGGCGGCGGCCCCATGGGCGGCCCGGTCTACGACCACGACCCCGCCAACACCTACCAGGGCAAGTTCCCGGCGGCGTTCGAGGGCAAGTGGTTCACCTACGAACTGACCCGCAAGTGGTTCAAGACCTTCTCCATCCAGCAGCAGGACCAGACGTTCGCCGACCCACGCTTCGAGCCGGTGAAGGCCGGGGACCTGCACTCCATCAACACCGTCTTCGGTGACATGACGTGGAACCAGCCCTTCGACGCCGAGTTCGGACCGGACGGCGCGATGTACGTCATCGACTTCGGGCTCGGCAGCGGCACCGGCCGGGGCGGCAGCAACGAGGGCTCCGGCATCTACCGCATCGACTACGTGGCCGACAACCGGCTGCCCACGGCCCAGGCGACGGCCACCCCCGACAGCGGTTCCGTCCCGCTGACCGTCCAGTTCTCCAGCGAGGGCTCCGGACTGCCCGACGACAAGCCCGTGACGTACGCCTGGGACTTCGACGGAAACGGGACGACCGACTCGACCGAGGCGAACCCGACCCATGTGTACAAGGAGAAGGGCCGCTTCACCGCCCGGCTCACCGCCACCGGACCCGGCGACCTGCCGGGCCTCGCCGTCCAGGACATCACCGTCGGCAACACCCGGCCCGAGGTCACCATCCAGCAGCCGCCGAACGGCGGGATGTTCAGCTTCGGCGACACCATCCCCTTCACCGTGAAGGTCAAGGACAAGGAGGACGGCAAACGGATCGACTGCTCCCGTGTCGTCGTGCAGTCGCAGCTCGGACACGACTCCCATCTCCACCCGCTGGACAACTACACCGGCTGTACGGGCGAGATCGTGACCGACGCCGGTGACAGCCACGGCCCCGGCCAGAACCTCTACTACGGCATCACCGCCCAGTACGAGGACAAGGCGGCACCTGGCGTGCCCGCCCTGACCGGGTCGGCCTCGCTGACGCTGCGCACCAACTTCCGTGAGGCGGAGCACATGACATCGACCGGCGGAGCGCACGCCGGCGCGGTCGTGAGCAGCCGCACCGACGCCTCCGGCGGCAGGCGGCTCAGTGAGATCGAGCACGGCGACTGGATCAGCTTCGACCCGGTCAACCTCAAGGGCATCGACTCCGTGACCGTGGGGGTCGGTTCGGGCGGCATCGGCGGGAGCGTGGAGTTCCGTGCCGGATCGCCGACCGGCAAGCTGCTCGGCAAGGTGACCGTGCCGGCCACCGGCGGCTGGGGCAACGTCGTCTCCCCGACGACCGCACTGGCCAATCTCGGCGGCACGACCAAGCTGTACGCGGTCTTCACCAACCCGAAGTGGACCGCGGACAAGGCCGACCTGTTCGCCGTGGACTGGTTGCACTTCAACGGGACCGGCGTGGAGAAGCGCCAAGGCGCCAAGGTGACCGTCAAGGCCAGGCCGGCTACCGGGAAGGCACCGCTCGCCGTCCAGTTGTCCGGCAGTGTCCGTCTGCCCGAGGGCCGTACCGCCGCCTCGTACCACTGGGACTTCGGCGACAACGCCCGGCCTGCGGGCGAGGAGACCGCGAAGGCCACCCACACCTATGCCCGCCCGGGCACGTACGCCGCCCGGCTCACGGTCACCGACGACAAGGGTGACACGACCACCGGCTTCGTCCGCATCAACGTCGGCTGATGTGAAGGAGATCCGAATGAACGGCGCCAGACGCGCATTCCTCGGCAAGGCCCTCGGCGTAGCCGCCGCGGGCGTGGCACTCACCGCTGCCGGTCCCGTCGCCCACGCCGCCGAGGCGAACGGCACGGCCGCACAGCGCCGCCGCCGCATCCCTCGCTCCGGGATCGGCATGCACCTCTTCACCATGCGGGCCACGCTGGCGGCGGACTTCAAGGGAACGCTCGCCCGTCTCGAGGAGATCGGTTACGCGACGGTCGGCGTGAGCGGCCGACACGGCAACAGCGCGGCCGCGATCCGCTCCATGCTCGACGAAACGCATCTGCGGGCGGTCCTGGAGCACGTGGGCTACGACACCGTACGGGGCAGCGGACTGCCGCAGGCCCTCGACGACATCCGGACCCTGGGCGCCCGGTGGATCGTCGTGCCCAGCCTGCCGGCGGCGATGCACACACCGACCGGATTCCGGGAGGCTGCCAGGGAGTTCAACAAGGCGGGGCTCGCGGCCCGCAAGGCGGGGCTCGGCCCGCTGCTGTTCCACAACCACGGCGCCGACCACCAGGTGGTCGACGGCGAGAACCTGTACGACATCCTGCTGCGCGAGACGGACCCCCACCTGGTCGGCTTCGAGCTGGACGTCTACTGGGCGGCCAAGGGCGGCGGCAGCGACCCGCAGGACCTGTTCGTGGAGCACCGCCGCCGCTTCCCGGTACTGCACGTCAAGGACATGGCCGCGGACGGCTCGATCGCCGACGTCGGGTCCGGGGTGCTGGACTTCGCGGCGATGTTCGACACGGCGCACAGCGGTGGTGTGAAGCAGTGGCTGGTGGAGCACGACGCACCGGCCGACCCGTTCGCCACCGCACAGAACAGCTACACGTATCTGGCGAACCTGAGGTACTGACCGGCCCGTACGAAGGAGCCCCGCACCATCCCTGGGATGGTGCGGGGCTCCTTCGCTCCCCGGAAAGCTCAGTCCGCCGCGGAGACCGCGCCGAGCAGGCCGCGGATGTGGGTGGTGGCCTCCCGGAACTCGGGCCGTCCCATCGTCTCCGTGTAGTCGCGTTCCGGGGGCAGGCCCACGTCGATGATCTCGGTGATGGTGCCGGGCCTGGGACTCATCACCACCACCCGGTCGGCGAGGTAGCAGGCCTCGGAGATGGAGTGGGTGACCAGGAGCACGGTGGTGCCGGTCTCCCGCCAGATGCGGTTGAGTTCGGTGTTCATCTGCTCGCGGGTGAGCGCGTCGAGCGCGCCGAACGGCTCGTCCATCAGCAGGACGGGCGGCTCGTGCAGCAGGGCGCGGCACAGGGCGACGCGCTGCTGCATACCGCCGGACAGCTCGTGCGGCAGCGCGTCCTCGAAGCCGCTCAGGCCGGTCATCGCGATGAGTTCGTCGGCGCGCCGGCGCCCCAGCTCCGCCGGCATCTTCCGCATCTCCGCCTGCAGCAGGATGTTGCGGCGCGCCGAACGCCACTCCAGCAGGGCAGCGCGCTGGAAGACGTAGCCGATGTCGTGGCGCGCCCCCTGCACCCGCTCGCCATTCAGCAACACATCGCCCGCGGACGGCTTCAGAAGCCCGGCGACCAGCTTGAGCAGCGTCGACTTGCCGCATCCGGACGGGCCGACGATCGCGACGAACTGCCCCATGGGCACCTCGAGATCGATGTCGGTCAACGCGGTCACGTCACGGTCCTTGGTGCGGAAGCGGACGGCGACGTCCTTGATGCCGACCGCCGCTGTGCTGCCGGGCCCGCTGCTCTGACCGTCCTTCGTCACTTCCGGCTCCCGCACGGTGGTGTTTCTGGGCATCGTCATCCCTTCATCGCGGTGGCGCTGTCCCAGTACTCGGCCACGGCCTTGGGGCTGCTCACCAGTCCGGCCTCGGCGAAGACGTCGATGGTCTGCTGCCAGTCGGCCTCGATGTTGACGCCCGGCGCCTTGCCCTGCGTCGACTCGGTGTGCAGGAGGGTGAGCGTCGTGGCGAACTGCTCGGACAGGACCTCCTTCGGCGGGAGCTGCTCACTCGCGCCCTCCATCGAGGCGACGGCCGGCTCCGGTGCCTTCTCCGCGACAGCGAAGGATTCGCTGACCGCCTTCGCCATGCGCTGGGCGAGATCCTTCTTGCCGGCGAGGACCTTCTGGCCGGCGATGAGGCCGTTGGAGTAGAAGTTCAGCCCGTTCTCGGAGAAGCGCAGGTACGAGACCGGCTTCTTGGCCTTGTTCTGCATGGTGGGCCCCTGGTCGCTGGCGTAACCGAGTAGCCCGTCGGTCTTGCCGGAGATCACGGCGGCGATCTTGCCGGCCGGGTCCGTGTTCTGAACCTTCACGTCGGACTCAGCGAGGCCGTTCTTCTTCAGGAAGATGGGGAACGTCTTGGAGAGCGCGTCGCCGGCGGTGCCCGCGATGGTCCTGCCCTTGAGGTCGGCGGGGCTGTTGATGCCCTGCGACTCGAAGAACTGCACCGACGCCGGAGTGGTCTGCAGGAAGACGCCGAGGCTCTTGACCTTGACGCCCGCGTCGACACCGGACAGGACGGCGGGCGTGTCGGCCCAGCCGAAGTCGGTCTGTCCGGCACCGGTGGCCTGCACCGTCTTCTGGGAGCCCTGGCCGGCGCGGATCTCGAGGTCGATGCCGTGATTCTCGAAGATCTTCTGCTGCTTGCCGTAGTAGAACGGCGCGTGTTCGCCGTACGGGTACCAGTTGAGCGTCAGCGTCACCTTGTCCAGCTCCTTGCCGGAGGAGCTGGACGATGTGTCCGAGCCTTCCTCCCCGCAGGCCGTAACGACCAGAAGCAACGGTACGAGGCCGGTCAGAAACAGTCTGCGCGCAGTCATGGCTGATCCTTCTCGTGAGCTTGGGACATGTGGCCGGTCATCAGGTCAGTACGTGGTGGTGACGCTGGTCTCGCGGCGGCTGGCGTGCCACGGGAGCAGCAACTTCTCGGCGATCTCGACAAGGACGAAGAGGACGACGCCGATCAGGGACATCACCAGCAGGCCGGCGAAGAGCATCGGGGTGTCGAGGTTGCCGTTGGCCTGGAGGATCACATAGCCGAGCCCCTCGTTGGCGCCGACGAACTCGCCGACGACCGCGCCCGTCACGGCGAGCGTCACCGCGACCTTGAGGCCGGAGAACAGATGTGGCAGCGAGGCGGGCATGCGGATCTTGACAAAGGTCTGCCAGGGGCTCGCGCCCATGGTCGAGGAGAGCTGGAGCATCTCCGGGTCGACCGCCTTGAGTCCCGTCACCATGGAGATGACGACGGGGAAGAAAGCGATCAGCACCGCGATGAGGATCTTCGGTGCGATGCCGAAGCCCAGCCACACGACGAACAGCGGGGCGATGGCGATCTTCGGCACGACCTGGGCGAACAGCAGGATCGGGTAGAGGGTCTTCTCGACGGTGGCCGAGTAGACCATCACCACGGCGGCGAACACCCCGACGACGACGGCGATCAGGAAGCCGAGGAGCGTCTCGTAGGTGGTCACCCACGTGTGCTGCCAGATGTAGTCGGCCTTCCCGGTCAGCACGTCGAGCGTCGCGCCGGGCGAGGGGACGAGATAGGGCTCGACCAGTTCGGCGGCGGCGATCACCCACCAGGCGGCGAAGCACGCGAGCAGCAGGGCGGCGGGGCGCCAGCTCTGCTCGAGCAGCCGCGACGTCCGCTCCCCCGCGCTCGGGCTGTTCCGCCTGTCGACTCCCGCCACCTGCGCGGGTGGTGCTTTGATGGCGCTCTGACTCACGGTCAACTCCTGGGTCTCCGGAGCGGTCGGGAAGAGCCGTCCGGACCAGCCGGGTTCATCGAGCTCTCTGCCTCTGCGAGAAAACGCTTTCAGAAAGCGCTTTCTGATACAGTGTCGCCACGCTAATGACTGCCAGTCCGCACGGTCAATAGGTCGTCCCGAAGTTTCGGGGGGTCAAGTGAGTGAACGGGAACCACGGGCTCATGTGACGCTGGACGCCGTCGCCCGCAGAGCGGGCGTGTCCCTCGCAACGGCGTCACGAGCCCTGAACGGCACCACCCGGGTCCGTGAGGACCTGCGCAGCCGGGTACGCGCGGCCGCCGACCAGCTGGGCTACATCCCCAACGCCCATGCCCAGGCACTCGCCAGCGCGTCGAACAACACCGTGGGCCTGATCTGCCACGACGTGGGCGACCCCTACTTCGCCGCGATCGCCGCCGGCGTGATGCGCGCAGCCGCGGAGAAGGACCTGCTGGTGATGCTGGCCAGCACCTTCCGCGAACCGGCCCGCGAGATCGCCTACGTGTCCGCACTGCGCGCCCAGCGGGCCCGCGCCATCCTGCTGATCGGCTCCGGCTTCCAGGACCGGACCTGGGAGCGGGCGCTCGCCGCGGAACTCGAGCCGTACGTGCGCGCGGGCGGACGCGTCGCGGTCGTCAGCCGGCACCGCAGCCTGCGGGTCGACGCCGTGCTGCCGGAGAACCGGGGCGGCGCCTCGGCCCTGGCCCGGGCGCTGCTCGACCTGGGGCACCGGGAGTTCGCGGTACTCACCGGACCGCCCTCGCTGACCACGGTCTCCGACCGGCTCGCCGGCTTCCGGGACGAACTGGCGCGGGCCGGTGTCACCCTGGCACCCGAGCGGATCGTGCGCGGACCCTTCACCCGCGAAGGCGGGTACACGGCGGCACGAGCGCTGCTCGCCCGTGGCGCACGGCCCACCTGCGTCTTCGCGGTGACCGACGTGATGGCCGTGGGCGCGCTCGCCGCCTTCCGGGAACGGGGCGTACGTGTGCCGGAGGACATCTCGCTGGCCGGCTTCGACGACATCCCCCTCGTGAGGGAACTCTCCCCGCCGCTCACGACGGTCGCCCTCCCGCTCACCGCCATGGGGCAGGAGGTGATGGCACTCGCCCTGCGCGAGCCGCGCGGGCCCCGGTCACGGGTGCTGAGGATGGGCGGTGAGGTCGTCCTGCGCGCCAGCGTCGCTCCCCCACCGCCACGGCCGGCCAGGGCCGAGGGGGGCGCGCACTGACACTGCGGGTGCCGAATCATCATCCGGCCCGTTCAGCGGCATGATCAGTGAGGAAGTTCCATCGTGATTCGTGCAGGTCACCGGCCCTGGCGTGACGAGTCGTTGGGGTGCTCGCGCAGTGCATCGGCCGACAGCGTGAAGGGTGGCTGCGCGCCACGCACAAGAAGATCGCCGACAAGCTGGGCGTGGAGCGGTCGAACGTGACCCGGGCGCTTGGGCGGCTGGAGGGGTGGCACATGCTTCAGCGCGTCGACACCGGCCTGATCTTCGTGAACCCGCTGCTCGGCTTCGAGGGCAACGGCGACGTCCAGCACGAGGTCCTGGAGGCGCTGCGCAGAGGCGCACCGGAGGGGGCGTTCCCGGAGCTGAAGGCACCGCCAGCACCCCGGAGTGTGCAACTGGAACCCCACGCCACGATGGAATCGGGGTCCACGTCCAGGGCCGCTCTACCACCGAGCATCTCCCAGGTGCCGCGGGCGTTGGCTGTCTCCTGCCGCAGGCCGGACCCGTCCGAATAGGCATCGGACCGCGGAACCGGCAACAGTATTCCAACTTCCCTGCTGACGCTGCCTGCCCCGTACGCCAGGGAGCTGTCGATAAATAATTCCCTGGATCTACTGGTCGTGCGGGGCGGGTGGGGTGTGGCCGGCGATCGCGGCGAGTTGCTGTGAGGAGGTCACGGTGAGGCCGCCGGTGGGCACTGTGTGGCCGAGTGCGGCGAGGACGGGGGCGGCGTCCCGGAGGGTTGCGCCGATCCTGCTCTTGGACAGGCCGGTCGCTTCGGCAAGCGGTGCCTGTGTCATGGACCAGCGCTTCTGCAGGAGGAAGACGACGAGATGGTCGGCGGCGGAGAGCCTGCGGGTGCCGGCGCCGGGACCGCCGTCGGGGCGTTTCCCGGGGAGCAGGACCGGTGGGTGCTGGGTGCAGTAGTCGCGGTAGCGGGCGACGAGGTCGTCGAAGGCGGGGGCCTCCAGTCCGGTGAGGCTGGGGTGCCGCAGCCAGGTGGGGAGTTTGTCGCCGGCGGGGAAGCGGCCGAACTCGGCGGGCCGTGCCGGAGGCGGCGGGGCGAGGGGTTCGGGCCGCAGGGTGTAGTTCCAGCTGCCGTGCCAGTGGTGCGGGGTGAGGGGGAGGCGGTCCATGACGTCGTCGGGGACGGTGACGCCGGTGGGGTAGGCGCCGGGGTCGAGTTCGGCGTGGACGGCCAGTCCGGTGCGGGTGCGGGTCGCGCCGATGGTGCTGACCACGACTTCATGGCTGGTCAGGGGCCTGCCGCGCCAGTTGATGCTGCCGAGTAGCCGAGGGGAATCTCACCCCTCGGCTCTCACAGAACCGTGCGTAACAGTCGCCCGTTACACGGCTCTTGCCGTTCTGATCAGCAGGCCAGTACGGCATCCGTCGTCAGGCGCCAGTGCGCGAACATACGGGGGTATCGCTGAGCGATCTCCACGAGTTTCGCGAGGGCCTTCCGTCTGCCGGCAAGCCGCTTGCACTTCTGGCGGATCCAGCGCACCAGGTAGGCGTTGATGCGCATCGCGAAGGTGCGCAACTCCCACGGCCGGAAGCGGCTGTAGGGCGCTGTCACGTTGTTGGGTGTGTGAGTGTCTGATGGCGCGTCGGGGCGTGGTGGGCTTGCGCTTCGGGCCTGGGGTCAGGCCGTGGTGGGCCGGCCGGCAGCGCCGGTGATCTGGTCCCAGATCGCGAAGCGGATGGTCATCTCGGCTCGGTGGTCGGAGGCTGTCATCAGGTGGCGGTGAGGGCGGAAGTGGGGTGAGATGCCGCTGAACGCGGACAGGAACCGCTGGGCTCCGCCGACGGAGCGGAAGCCTTTCATCGCGCGTTCGCGCTGCCGGGTGGGCTGGTGGCTGTTCTCGGCCCGGTTGGTCAGGCCCTTGTGCGAGCGGTGCTCGACGGAAGGCATGACCTCGCGGTGGGCCGCGCCGTAGGAGCGGAGCTTGTCGGTGACCACCACCCGCGGCACCGAGCAGGTCGTCTTGAGCAGTGTGCGGAAGAAGCGCCGGGCCGCGGCCTTGTCCCGCCGGTTCTGGACCAGGATGTCGAGCACGTTGCCGTCGGCGTCGACGGCCCGCCACAGATACTTCCGCTCGCCGTTGATCTTCACGAAGACCTCGTCCAGGTGCCACGTGTCCCCGGGCCGCGGCCGACGGCGGCGCAGTCCGTTCGCGTAGGCCTGGCCGAACTTCAGACACCGGCGGCGCACCGTCTCGTAGGAGACGATCACGCCGCGCTGCAGCATCAGCTCCTCCACCTCACGGAATGACAACGGGAAGCGGAAGTACAGCCACACGCAGTGGGAGATCACCTCGACCGGGTACCGGTGCCCCTTGTACGACGGCGACGCGGACGACACGAACGACCCCCTCCCCGGCACAACCAACTCCAAGATCATCCCAGGCCGGTCAGCCAACGTGACAACGCCCAAAAACTTCATGTACTCGCCTCGTCGTCCCGTGGGGGTTGTCGACGGCGGCACGCTGTCGGATCAAAAGGCCGGTACCTCGTCAATCGGCCGCGGTCGCCGCGCGAACGGGTCCGATCGCTCGCCACCGGCCTTCTGACCGGTCGGGCGCGAGGTCGTGGTCCCTTGCCGCTCTCGAAACTGTGTGCACAGACAGCGAGAAGTCCAGCCTCGTCTCGGCCGCATGACGCCGGCGCAGGCCAAAGGTGAACCGCTTGACCGTCTCCCGGTCCGGGAATCCGGCCACCCGCTGCAGCACTGTCACGCCGTTGCCGATGCACTTGAGGAGTCCAGGTCGGTGAACGGCTCGTCCGCGCTGTCGTCGTGGACCCCGCGACAGGCCGTCTCGTTCCCGTTGTCCGGCCAGGCCTCGGGGGCGGTGTCCCGGCATTCGGGGTGGCAGTCTGTACAGGTCAGGCCGATGGCGGCTGCCGGGGTCCAGCCCTCGATCTGTGCCTGGCCGCTTGGCGGGAGGACATTCATGACGATCACCCAGCAATGCTTCAACCGGGTCAGAAGGGGAATGTGGGGCTGTCGTGGTCGTGGGGGGCGCTTTTGTCCCCGTCGGGGACCCCCGGCGCGTCGTTCGGCGCGGACGGGGCGGTGTCGAAGAGGGTGCCGTCGGGCACGCCCCCGCGCGGGATCTTGCTGACCGTCGCGGCGGCGTAGCGCAGGGAGGGGCCGATCTCCAAGGCCTCCAGCTCGATGACGGTCCGCTTCTCGCCTTCCCTGGTCTCGTACGTCCGCTGGTGCAGCCGTCCCTGGACGATGACGCGGGTGCCGCGCGCCAGAGACTGGGCGACGTGTTCCGCCATCTGCCGCCAGACCGAGCAGTGCAGGAACAGCGTGTCGGCGTCCCTCCACTCGTTGCTCTGCCGGTCGAAGGTGCGGGGCGTGGAGGCGACGGTGAAGTGTGTGACCGCGTCGCCGGACGGGGTGTTGCGGATTTCGGGGTCGTCGGTCAGGTTGCCGACGACGGTGACGACGGTCTCGCCGACCATGAGAGGTGCTCCTAACGCACTTACGGACGGGGGGAGTTGGTTGTCTGGCGACAACGCTGCCGCTTCGGGGTGTCTTCGGGCTCCCTGCCCGGCCCCCTTTCTTCTCGTTCGACAGGCCCCGCCGCGATGAGTCTCGAAGCGTGGGCCGGAGCGTTCTTCAGCGGGATGCCGAGCCGGGGGATGGTGCAGGAACGGCCGGCGGCAGCCCGGCACCAGGGGCAGGGCACGCGGAGGGCGTGGACGCGGAGGTCGTTCCTCGAGCGGCCGGCGAGGGCGGGGGGTGGCTGGGCCGGGGCGGCGGGTGTCCGCTTGACGCGCTGTCCCGAGGCGATCGCGGTCACGATCGCGAGGAGTTCCGCGCGATAGCGGTGCGGGTCGTCCGGGTCGGTGTCCGGGAGCGGCAGCGGGTCGCGGGCGAGCCGCTCCTCCCGGATCGCGTGCACCTCGGCGCGGATGTCGGCGGCGTCGATGTGGGACTGTCTGCGGCCCAGCCGGATCACGGCCTCCCGCGTATCGGCGACGTCCAGGTCGGCGAGCAGGAGGTGCCAGGCGTCCGTCGTGGTCTCCTCCAGATGCATCGACGGGCACATCGCCGCGACCAGGGCAGCGAGCCCCGCGGTCTCAGTCGGCGTCATCCGCTCTTCCCTTCCGCGGGGGAGCGCCCCGGGTGACGCCGGTGCCCCGCTTCCCGCCCCATCCGCCGGCTGCTGCTGGTACAGGTACAGGACGGCCCCGCAGGCGCAGCGCAGCCGCCCGTCGTTCCCGAGACTCCAGCGGCCGCAGCCGAGGTGATCGGCTTGTGAGATCAGGAACCACAGGGTGGCGGGCGAGTCCCTGTCGGAGCGCGCTGTAGCGGTGGTCATCGCGTCTCGCCACCGCCGAGGGCGAGCAGCCGGCGCAGGTCGATCTCGCCGGTGTCCCAGGCCCGGGCGACCCGTTCCGCTCCGCCGGGCACGGGCCGCAGGCTGAACGAACGCGGTTCGGGGACCGGCGCCACCGCCAGTCCCGGGATCACCTCGCCGGTGTGCGGGTCGGCGACCGGGCCGAAACAGACGAGCCGGCCGAAGAACTCCCGTTGCCAGGCGGGGCGCACCCGGACCAGGGTCTCCACCTCGCCGGGGTGGTTCGCGGCCACCCAGGCGGTGAAGGCGTCCTCGTCGGCGACCACGACCGCCGGCTGGGGGTCGATGAGCGTGAGGGTGGCGATCGGGGTGTCATCCGGCAGGGTCACCCGCATCGACTTGAGGGCGAGCTCGGCGCGAGCCGCGCGCAGCCCGTGGAGAACCGCGCGGCGCTCGGCCCGGTACTCGGTCTCCACCGCGTCGCGCAGCACCCTGAGCACGACGACCCGGGTGGCGCGGTCCCGGAGGTTCACGCGGCCTCACCCTTTTGCTCGGTCCCCTTTCCGGCCTCTTTCTTCGCCTCGGTGCCGCGGCGCACGATGAGCTCGCCCAGTGTGGTCGAACCCCCGGCGGGGTCCAGGACGGCGGCGGCGAGCAGGTTGTGCCGGCGCACCTCCTCATAGAGGCCGCGGAGTTCCTCGTAGGCGGTGTGCGGGGCGGTGGCGGTCGTGAGGTAGTCGGACGCGCTCGGGGTGGGCTTGCCGGCGTTGAGCCACTCCAGGACGGCCTCGGCGAACGCCGCATCCGGCTTGCGGATGACGAGCCCGGAGAGCGGCTTCGCCCGGGACTTGGAGATCACCAGGGTGTTGTCGTGGTCGAGGTCACCGACAATGTCGAACTCGTACTCGATGCCCTCCCGCTGCTCGGGCTTGAGTCCGACCTTGCGCGGCACCTTGCGTCCGCGCTCGTCTGCTTCCACGACGTACTCGGTCTTGGTACGCATGGTGGCAATGAGGTGGCCGGGGTAGGCGAGCAGGGCGTCGATCATCGCCCGCTCCAGGGGGCGGGCCTCCCTCCAGCCTGCGAAGGTGTTGCCTCCCGCGATGCGCTTCGCGGCGTTGTCGACCTGCTCCAGCATTCCGCCCGAGCCGGACCAGAAGTGCGAGAGCGAGTCGACGATCACGACGTCGTAGCCGTCGTGGGCGGCCACCGCGAGCGCCTCGACGAGCGCGGGTGGCTCGAACGTCGTGAGCGGGAGGGTGTCGAAGGCGAACTCGTCGGCGTATTTGGAAGCGCTGCCGTGCTCGGTGTCGATCAGGGCGATCCGGTCGCCGATCCCGGTGCCGATGACAAGCGCGGTGTAGGTCTTGCCCGACCCGGTGGGCCCGGTGAGCGCGATGCGGGCCTTGGCCTGCTCCTTGGTGGCGGGGATGAAGGTGAAGCTGTTCACGCCGTTCTCCTCTGGCGCATCCGACGGCGGTTCGGGGTGGGCTTGGGGAGGGACAGGACGCGGTCCTCACCCGGCAAGACGTGCACCCGCACGGCCGAAGCCTCAGTTCGAATATCAGTTCGAAACTGCTTGAGGTCCCACGCTAGGCGCGGATAGAGGCTGAAATCAACACTTTGCTCACAAAAAATTACTAACGACCCTGATGTCCGTAACGAGGCCCGGAATGAGTGCGCCTGCGCCAGTGCCGCGGCCGGATCGACCGCGGCGCGCATCCGGTAAGGATCGGACCCGATCGCCGACCGGTTCCACGTCCTGATCCGGGACGCGCTGGGGGAATCCGGCCGGGGCGCCGTCGCCAGGGCCGGCCCCCGGCGCCCGCGAGTTTCTGGCGGTGCTCCGCGCCCACGACGGCCTCCTCGTCTGCATCGCCGTCACAGACCAGCTCGTCCTCCCAGGCTTCCCCGCCCTCGAAGACGTTGCAGCCGATGGTGAAGTGGGCGTAAAGCACCGCGCGCCGCCGGCCTCCCTGAACGTAGGTGGTGGTTACTTCTCGTTCTCGACGGCGTGGCCACCGAACCGGTTGCGCAGCGCGGCGATCATCTTCAGTGCGGGCCTTCCCGCCCGCCGGCGGGACCACCTTGCCGCGGCGGGACGAGGCCGAGGTGCTCCCATGCCGCCGGTGTGGCGATCCGGCCGCGCGGGGTGCGGGC
>NZ_JBHSOA010000129.1:0-17083 GCF_042655885.1 Streptomyces chlorus | reverse complement strand
CGGATCGACGACCAGGTCAAGATACGCGGTTTCCGCATCGAACTCGGCGAGATCGAGACCGCGCTGGCCCGGCACCCCGAAATAGCACAGGCCGTGGTGATACCCCGGGAAGACCGCCCCGGCAGCCACCAATTGGTGGCCTACGTGGTGTCCGGTGCCGACGGCACCGATCCGGACGTCCGCGGCTACTTGCGCACCCGGCTGCCGGACTACATGATTCCCGCCGCCGTCGTCACGCTCGACGAGCTTCCGCTCAGTCCCAACGGCAAAATCGACCGAACCGCGCTGCCCGAACCCGAACTGCGGCACCACACCACCATCCGAGCCCCCCGCACCCCGCAGGAGGAAATTCTCTGCGAGCTGTTCTCCGAGGTCCTCGGGGTTCCCGCGGTCGGTGTGGACGACAGTTTCTTCGACCTGGGCGGGCACTCTCTGCTCGCCACCCGGTTGATCAGCCGGATCCGCAGGGTGCTCGACGTCGAGTTGTCGGTCCGGGCACTGTTCGAGTCGCCCACAGTGGCGGGACTCGGTAAGGAGCTGGAACGGTCCGGCCCGGCGCGCGCGCCTCTGGTCCGGGCGGTTCCCCGCCCCGAGCGACTGCCGGTGTCGTACGCGCAGCAACGGCTGTGGTTCATCCACCGGTTCGAGGGGCCGAGCCCGACGTACAACATTCCGATGGCTGTGCGGATGCACGGCCCGGTGGACGCCGACGCCCTGCGCGCCGCCCTTGCCGACGTGTCCGTCCGCCACGAGGCGTTGCGCACCGTCTTCGCCGAGGACGACGCCGGGGCAGTCCAGATCGTGCTGCCGCCCGGACAGGCCGTTCCGGAACTGACGGTGTCGGACGTCGACGAGCGATGCCTCGACGAGGCGCTCACCGAGGTCGCGCGCCACGCGTTCGATCTCGCGCAGGAACCACCGCTGCGGGGTTGGCTGCTGCGGCTGCACGAGACCGAGTCCGTGCTCGTCCTGCTGCTGCACCACATCGCGGGGGACGGCTGGTCACTGCGACCGTTCCTGAGGGACGTGACGTCGGCGTACTGTGCGCGGCTGGAGGGGAACGAGCCGACCTGGTCGCCTCTGCCCGTTCAGTACGCGGACTACACGCTGTGGCAGCGCGAGGTTCTGGGCTTCGAGGACGACCCGCACAGCGTGCTCTCCGAGCAGATCCGCTACTGGATGGACCAGCTGGACGGCATTCCCGACGAGTTGTCGCTGCCGTCGGACCGTCCGCGGCCCGTCCACGGCACGAACCGCGGCGGCAGGGTGCCGGTGGACATCCCCGCCGACGTGCACGCCGGCATCGTGAAGATCGCCCAGCGGAGCGGCTGCAGCGTGTTCATGGTGATGCACGCGGCTCTGGCGACGCTGCTGTCGCGGTTCGGGGCCGGGACGGACATCCCGATCGGGACCCCGATCGCGGGGCGCACGGACGAGGCGCTCACCGACCTGATCGGGTTCTTCGTCAACACGCTGGTCCTGCGGACCGACCTCTCGGGCGATCCCACCTTCACCGAACTGCTGCGCCGGGTGCGGGCGACAGACCTGGCCGCGTACCGGAACCAGGACGTGCCGTTCGAGCGTCTGGTCGAGGAGCTGAATCCGCCCCGGTCGCTGTCCAGGCATCCGGTCTTCCAGACGATGTTCACGTTCAACAACATCGCCGACCTGCACACGGACATGGACCAGGACGTGGCGGTGCCGACAGGGCTCACCTTGACACCCGAGCGGGCCGGCTCCGGTGCGTCGAAGTTCGACCTGTTGTTCGGGCTGACCGAACGCCGGGCGGAGGACGGAAGCCCGCGCGGCATCGCGGGGGGCATCGAGTACAGCGCGGACCTGTTCGACAGGGAGACCGTGGAAGCCCTCGTCGGCGGATTGTCCAGGCTTCTCGCGGACATCGTGCGGTCACCGAAGCGTCCGCTCAGCCGACTCGACGTCCTCGACGAGCGGCAGCGGAAGATGCTGCTCGTGGAGTGGAACGCCACCGCCGTTGATGAGTCCCGGCAGACTCTCGCGGAAATGTTCGAGGAGCGGGTCCGTACGGCTCCGGCGGCCGAGGCGCTGATCAGCGGCGACGTCACGTTGTCCTATGCGGAGCTGAACTCCCGCGCGAACCGGCTGGCCCGGCTGCTGATCCAGCACGGCGTCGGCCCCGAAAGCGTCGTCGGCGTGGCCGTGGGCCGTACCGAACTGCTGCCCGTCGCGATCCTGGCGAGCTGGAAGGCCGGCGCCGCGTATCTGCCGCTCGACCCGGACCACCCGGTGGAACGCAACGCCCGGACCGTGGGCGAGGCTCGTCCGACGCTGACCGTCACGGTCGACGCCCTCGCCGAGCGTGTCCCCGCGGGAGAGGCGCCGCTGGTTGCCCTGGACGAGCCGGACGTGGTCCGTGCGTTGTTCGCGCTGCCGGACCACGACCTCGGCGCCGAGGACGGAGTGAGGCGCATGGTGCCGGAGCACCCCGCCTACGTCCTGTACACGTCGGGTTCGACCGGCCGGCCGAAGGGCGTCGTCATGCCCGCCAGGGGCGTGCTCAACCTGGCGCGCTGGCACCGCAAGGTGTTCGGTGCGGCACCCGGTACGCGCACCGCGCAGTTCACGGCGTCGACGTTCGACGTGTCGGTCCAGGAGGTCGTGGGTACGCTGCTGTACGGCAAGACGCTCGTGGTGTGCCCTCAGGACGTGCGCCGCGACCCGCGCGCATTGGCGCGCTGGCTCCACGACCACCGGGTGCGGGAGCTCTTCGCACCGAAACTGGTGATCGACTCGCTGGCCTCGGCCGCGCTCGAGGAGAACGTCGAACTGCCCGAGCTGAGGACGGTCGTGCAGGCCGGCGAGGCGTTGACGGTGAGCAGCGACGTCCGCGCCTTCTTCGCCCAGCAGCCGGATCGCCGCCTGTACAACAACTACGGTCCGACAGAAACCCACGTGACCACCGGTTGCGTCCTGCCCGATGCGGTGACGGACTGGCCGGACACCGCCCCCATCGGTACGCCCGTGACCAATACCCGGGTCTACGTCCTCGACGACCGGTTGACGCCGGTGCCGGTCGGGGTCGCGGGCGAGCTGTATCTGGCGGGCGCCGGCGTCGCGCGTGGCTACCTCGGTCGCCCGGGACTCACCTCGGAACGCTTCGTCGCCGACCCGTTCGGTCCTACGGGCAGCCGGATGTACCGCACCGGTGACGTCGTGGAGTGGCGGCGGGACGGAACACTGAGCTTCCTCGGCCGTTCCGACAACCAGATCAAGCTGCGCGGTTTCCGCGTCGAGCTCGGCGAGATCGAGACCACGCTGCTGGCGCACGACAGCGTCGCCCGGTGCGCCGTGCCGCCGCCGTCCGGGCCCGAGGCCCGGCTGGTCGCGTACGTGGTGCCGGCGCGCGGACAGCAGGGAGACGCGGCAGCCCTGCGCGAGCACGTCGCCGGCCGGTTGCCGTCCTACATGGTGCCGTCCGCCGTGGTCTTCCTCGGCGAACTCCCCTTGACCGCCAACGGAAAGCTCGACCGCCGGGCGTTGCCCGAGCCCACAATGGTGTCGACGAGCGTAGCGACGCCCGCCCGCAGTCCGCAGGAGGAGTTGCTGTGCGAGCTGTTCGGCGAGGTGCTCGGTGTCGAAGGGGTCGGGGTCGACGACGACTTCTTCCGGCTCGGCGGCCATTCGATGCTCGCGATCCGGTTGCTGCGCCGGATCGAGTCGACGCTGGGGGTGGAACTGACCGTCCGCGACATCTTCGAGTCGCCGACTCCCGCCGGGCTCTGCGCACAGCTGCTGGCCGGCCATGCCACGGACGCCTTCGCCACGCTGCTGCCGTTGCGCGCGGGAGGTACGCAACCGCCGTTGTTCTGCCTGCACCCGGGTTCGGGCTTGAGCTGGTGTTACGGCGGTCTGCTGAAGCACTTGCCGCCCGACCTGCCCCTGTACGGCCTGCAGGCGCGCAGGCCGTCCGAGGGCGGCAGCTTCCCGGCGACGATGGAGGAGATGGCCGCCGACTATCTCGCCGAGATCCGCAGGGTTCAGCCGTCCGGTCCCTACCGGCTGCTGGGCTGGTCGTTCGGCGGTCAGATCGCCTACGCCATCGCGACACTGCTGCAGGGGAGGGGCGAGAGCGTCGAACTGCTCGTGCTCGTCGACGCCTACCCCAACGACCAGGAGAGGCCGAAGGACGACAGGTACCGGCTGATGGCGCGCAACTTCCGCTCCGCCGGGGTCGACGTCGACGAGGCCGAGCTGGAAGGCGGCGTCGAGCCGGTCTTCTCACGCTACCTGGAGAGTGTGCGCGCCGAGGGCGGTCCGGTCTCGCAGTTGCGCGACGAGGAGATTCGCGATCGCTTCGAGGTCTACGTCAACAACGTCCTGCTGATGCAGCGGTACGTTCCCGCCGTCTTCCGTGGCGATGCCGTGTTCTTCACCGGGACGCACAACGAGAGCATGGACGTCTCCCTCGACATGTGGGACCCGTATCTGGACGGGCGTGTCGAGGAGCATCCGACGGGCGTCGCCCACGAGGACATGCTGCGGGACACGAGCGTGCTGGAGTCGCTCGGGGAGGTGCTGAGCGCGAAGCTCGGGCTCGACCCGCGGCAGCGGCCGGCGAGGTAGCGCTCGCTCCTCCAGGAGGCGTTGCCGGGTTCGGCCCGGACCGTGAAGTGATCTTGGTGTAGACCGTCGTGAGGAGAGGCTGCGGAGGGAGAGCGGACCGACGCCGTCGTACAGGGGCACCGGTCTCCACCCGAGGCAACCGGTCACGCGGCGTGGCCGTATCACCGTTCCCCGACCTCCCGCCGGGAGGTCGGGGAACTCCTCCTGGAACGCGGCCCCGTGGTCTCCTGCGAGACGGTCCGGGCACGGTGCGCCGCGTTCGGCTCCGTCCACGCGACGCGGTTGCGCCGCCGGCGGCCGCGCCCCGGCGACGAACGGCATCCGGATGAGGCGCTCATCAAGGTCAACGGGAAGACGCGGTACCTGTGGCACACGGTCGTCACACCGCCGCCGACCATCGCCCTGCGTGCGCACCGGCGGCTCCGGAGCCGCGTCCTGGAAGATCTTCCACAGCCCGTCCGGCACCAGCCGCTCGACCATCCCCGTGCCAGGTCGGCGAGCTGACGAGCTGCAGCCGATCGAGGCACCGTCCCAGTCGTGCCCTGCCCGTCGCGACACAGCGGCTCTCCAACGACCACTTGGGAGGGTGCGCAGGCCGCACCACTCGGAGAGTCATGGCAGCGCTGTAGGCACCCGGCCGAGTTCCGGCGCAAGGTCCTCGATCTCGTGAATGCCGGCCGGCCGGTCCGGCAGATCGCTCACCACCTCGGCATCAGCGAACAGACGCTCCATGTCCGGCGCCGTCAGCACCTCATCGACATCGGGCAACTGCCCGGACCGACCCGCGAGGATCGAGTCGAACCCGTAACTGCACGCCGACGGATCGCCGAACTGGAGGCGGAACCGGCCGCCCACCGCCGGGCAACCGAACTCATGGGCAAGGTGGTGCCCCCGGAAGACGCTTCGAGGCCGTCGCGCTGATGGCCTGCGAGGGCATGTCCGTGCAGACGGCGACGAGAGTGCTCAGCGTCTCCGAGTCCGGCTACTACGCCCGGCGCTCCCGCCCGCCCTCACCCCGCTTCCTGCGGCATGCGTGGCTGCCGGGGGCCATCACCACCATCCACACAGCCTCGCACGGCTCCCTCCTCAACCGCCGCAGACGGCGCACCCGTCCGGGACTGGCCAACGCGATCTTCGAGTACCTCGAAATCTTCCGCAACCGGCAACGCCGGCACTCCGCGCTCGGCATGCCCACGCCCGTCGAGTCCGAACCGAGGACAACCCCCTCGATCGCCTGGAGTCCAGCGGCTTGACTTTACATAAGCTGGGCACATCACCTCTGACGAACCCGGAGCGGTTCACCCTCACGTAAGGCAGTTGCCAGTCCGAGTGATCAAGTACGAGGGCATGTTCGACTTACGAGGTTAAAGATCATGCTAGAGGGTGAGACGGAATCCGGGGACAGGACGCCGGCGCGATGACGGGGCTGGCGGAGGAGGATCGGCGTGTGCGCATGCCGCTGGAGCGGCGTCGGCTGCGACGGAAGCGACTGCGACAACCCGCTCGCGACCGCGACCGGGGGCCCGGCGGTCGCACGGACGAAGAGCGAGTGCCGCCACCGACCGCGCCGCGCGTGCGCCGAGGCGGTGCGGGCGATGCTGACCGAGCGCTCCGGCCAACTCGACGCGCTGAACCGCCGGCTCAGCGATCTGCTCCGGTCACCCAGCGTCCCGCCGGTGGAACCGCCGGTCGCCGTCCTGACCGGTCCGGTCGGCGCGGGCAAGACCAGCCTGCTGCACGCCTTCGCCCGGCAGGCCGCCGACAGCGGCGCGCGCTTCCTCGGCGCCGGCGCCTCGCGCGGCGAGCGCTCCGTCCCGCTGGAGGTTGTACGCCAGCTGGTCGGTGGCCTGCCCCCCGGGGACGAGGACGGCGAGCGGATCGGGAAACTGCTCGACGAGGCCGCCGCCCACTGGTTCGACGCCGACGGCCGGCAGGGGCGGTCCTCCTCCGCGAGCACCGCCGCGATCGGCGGGGCGCTGCTGAAACTCGCCGCCCAGGGCCCTCTCGTCATCGGTGTCGATGACGTCCACTACGCCGACCTCGCCTCACTGCGCTGCCTGGACCACGTGGCTCGCCGGGCCGGCGGCTTCGGCATGCTCATCGTGCTCACCGAGCCCACCCGCACCGTGCCCTGGCAGGCGGCAGCCCGCGTCGAACTCCTCCGGCCCACCCGGGCACGCCGGATCCGGGTCCCGCTGCTGTCCACCGACGGCACCTACGATGTCCTCGCCGCCCGGCTGGGCGTGCCCGCCGCCCGCGCCCTGGCCGAGGAGTGCCACCGAGTCAGCGACGGCAATCCCACGCTGCTGCATGCGCTCATCGACGACCAGCCCGCTGCGGAACCCGCCGACGGACGGCGGCGGCCGGTGGTCGGGGAGGCGTTCCGCGAGGCGGTCGTCGGCTGCCTGCACCGGTGCGAGCAACTGGTGCTGAAGACGGCCCAGGCCCTGGCCATCACCGGCGAGTCCCCGGGCAGCGGCCTGCTCCAGCAGCTGACCGGCTCCGGCAACGCCGGCGCGCCGCGCGTCGTCGGCCCCGCCACCAGCGCCGGACTCGTCGACGACCACGGGCTGCGCCATCCCGCCGTACGCCAGGCCGTGCTCGACGCGATGACCGCGGAGGAGCAGGCCCAGCTGCACAGCGCGGCCGGCTCCCTGCTGTACGAGCGGGGCGCGCCGCCCGAGCAGGTGGCCCGGCAACTCGTCATGACATCGCACACCCGGACCGAGCCGTGGATGGTGCAGACGCTGCTCGACGCCGGCGAGCAGGCCCTTACCGACGGCGACGTGCCCCTGGCACTGCGCTACCTGCGCCGCGCCAACCGCGACTGCCACGACGACGCGGCACTGCTCGCGCGGATCAACTCGGCGCTGATCCGCGCCGAGTGGTACCTGGACCCCGGTGTCGCCGCGTCCCGGCTGACCCGGCTCACCACCGCCGTCCACGCCGGGAACCTCGGCGGCCGGCAGGCCGCCGCGCCCATCCCGTACCTCCTCGCGCACGCCGACCCCGGCGAGGTGGCCGGCCTCGGCGACCGGCTCGCCCGGGAGCCCGGACTCGGCGACCCGTACGGCGCCGCCGTACTCGTGCGCGCCCGCAGCTGGCTGACCGCCTTTCACCCCGGCGCTCGTGCCGGACGCGCGATACCCGTTGCCCTGCTGCGCGACCCGCTGGAACGGGCCCGCGCCAAACAGGCGGTGAGAGGCCTCATCACGCTCCGCTCGGTCCTCAGACACGGGGCCCGCGGCGTCGTCGAGGAGGCGGAGCGGGGCCTGGCGGCCTTCGGTCCCGACGACGAGTGGAACACCGGCTGCGTCCTGGCCGCGCTCATCCACGCCGACCGGCTGGACGCCGCCGCGGCCTGGTGCGACCGCCTTGTCGCGAGCGTGCCGGCGTACCACCAGCGGACCCCCTCCGCGCTGATCACCACCGGGCGGGCGATGATCGCCGAACGTCGCGGTGACCTGCCCGCCGCCGCCGGACTGGCCGCCGCCGCACTGGCCCAGCTGCCGCCGAAGTCCTGGGGCGTGCTCGTCGGCGTCCCGCTCGGGGTGCGGATCCGGTCGTTGGTGCTGATGAACGATCTGGAGGAGGCGGCGCGGACGCTCAAGGTGCCGCTGCCGCCGCGGCTCTTCGAGACACCGTTCGGATTGCAGTACCTCCAGGCACGCGGCCGGTACGCACTCGCGGCCGGCAGCCCGCAGGACGCGCTGGCGGACTTCCAGCTCTGCGGCCGGCTGATGAAGTCGTGGCGGCTGGACCTGCCGGGACTGCTGCCCTGGCGCACCGAGACCGCGCAGGTGCTGCTGCGCACCGGCCGCCGCGAGGCTGCCGCCCGGCTCGCTCGGCAGGAGCTGGACCTGGTGCCGCCCGGCCAGTCCCGCAACCGGGGTGTCGCGCTGCGGGTGCTCGCCGCAACCGAGGAGGGGGCCGCGCGGATGGAGCGACTGCGGACCTCCGTCGGGCTGCTGCGCGGCGGCCATGACCGGGGCGAACTGGCGCAGAGCGTCATCGACTTGGGCCATGCCCACCAACTGGCCGGTGATCCGCGGCGGGCCCGGGCGCTCACCCGGGAGGCGTACCGGCTCGCCGACGACTGCGGACTGCCGGCGCTGTGGCCCAGCACCTCCGCGATGTGGATCCGTTCCGGCGGCGGGGGAGGGGAGGCGGCGGCCGCGGTCGAGGGCCTCACCGAGGAGGAGGTCGAGGTGGCCGAACTCGCCGCGCTGGGGCACACCAACCGGGAGATCGCTGGGAGGCTGTTCCTCACGGTGAGCGCGATCGAGCAGCGGCTGACCCGGATCTACCGCAAGCTCGACATCACCTCCCGCACCGAACTCGCCGTCCGGCTGCACCTGACCGACTCCGAACAGGCCCGCGGCGCCCCCGCCGGGCCGCACCCCGAGGACGGCTGACCCGCCGCGCCCCGGGTCGCACCGGCCTGCGGGCCGTCCGGGAGCAGGATCCGCGGCCGGCGAGAGGGGCCGCGCACCCATGTCCCAGAAGCGTTACCCGACTTCGGACGTGCTCCTCCCGACCGCGGAGAGACCGTCACGGCGATCCCCTAGTACTGTAACGGTGCTTGCCGTGACTGTCGGACAGATCGGTTGTTGGTGTGGTCATGGGTTGGGATCTTGCCGATGTCGGGCCGTGGGCCGGTGAACTCGACGTTCTGCACGAGCGGTTCGCGCACCGGTTCAACCGGTCGGAGCCGAGGGAGTCGGCGCTGGCCTACATGCGTGGGCTGATTGCTCCGCTGGGGCGGAAGAACGGCTGGACGCTGGCGGAGGAGGCCGGTCACGCGGGTCCGGACCGCATCCACCGGATGCTGAACCGGATCGAGTGGGACGCCGACGAGGTCCTGGACGACGTGCGTGACTACGTCGTGGACAACCTCGGTGATCCGGAAGCGGCGTTGATCGTGGACGACAGCGGTTTCCGGAAGAAGGGGGTGCGCTCGGCCGGGGTGCAGAGGCAGCACTCCGGTACTGCCGGGCGGGCGGAGAACCGCCAGATCGGTGTCTTCCTCGCCTACGCCACCGCCCGCGGACGCACGCTGATCGACCGCCGCCTGTACCTGCCCACCTCCTGGACGGACGACCGTGAGCGGTGCCGGAGGGCCGGCGTCGACGACCACGTCGGCTTCGCCACGAAGGTGGCGCTGGCCAGGGCGATGGTCCGCCACGCGATCACGGACATGATCCCGTTCCGGTGGGTGACCGCGGACGCCGCCTACGGTTGCAGCGAGGGCTGGCGGTCCGAGCTGGAGCAGGCCGACGTCTTCCACGTCATGGCCACCACCCGACACGACACAGTCGTCACCCGCTGGGCCACCGACCACCCCGTCCACGAGCTGTTCCCCGGCCTGCCGCGGCAGAAGTGGAAGCGCCGCTCGGGCGGCGAGGACTCCCAGGGCCGGTCCGTCCACGACTGGGCCCGCGTCGAGGTCCGGCCCGGGCACCGCGAGGACCGCCGACACTGGGTGCTGGCCCGCCGCAGCGTCGTCCGGCCCGAGGAGATCTCGTACTACATCGCCTACTGTCCCGCCGACACCACCCTGGACGAGCTGATCCGCGTCGCCGGCAGCCGGTGGGCGATCGAGGAGTGCTTCCGGAGCGCCAAGCAGGAGTGCGGCCTGGACGACTACCAGGTCCGCCGCTACCCGGGCTGGTACCGCCACATGACGTTGGCCATGTCCGTCCACGCCTGCCTGACCGTCCTGCGCGCCCGTCAACTGGACACGTAGAGAGCAGAAACGGATCCTCCCCGCCCGTCCACCCCGGCCCCGCCGGGGCCGGACGCCTGATCCCCGCTTCACCGCCCGCGGACCCGCACCGGTCCACCCGGCGCGGGCAACGGCACCGCCGAGCCCGCACCGGCCACCGCGGACGACGCGGGCACAGCCCCTGAGAACTGCCCACCCCTCGGAACAAGCACCGTTGCAGCACCAGATGGACACGTGCAACCCCTACTGCCCGTACCGTTTTTGACAGCTGTGAAGAAACTGATGGGGTCCTGCGAGCGTTGTGGCACAACTTCCCCTAGTGAAAGACTCGTGTTCGATCGAGAGGGCACGGAGGTCATACGCACGGGGCCGCGGCTGCGGCCGCCCGGATTCGATTGCCTTCCTGTCCTGATCCGGTCGGTGAGGTCGAAACTGTTTGGCGGCGGCGATGGTGCGACGGGGATCCCGCTGCCGGCATCGCAGGCAGAGAGGCTGATACGCGGTGCTGGTACAGCGAGAAGAACAGTTGACAGGGCTTCAGGAGGCGTTCCGCGCCTGCCACAAGCAGGAACGCGGACATGTGGTGCTCGTCACCGGAACTGTGGGCAGCGGCAAGACCCAGTTGCTGGAAGCCTTCGGCCACTGGGCCGCCGGCGCCGGCGGCCGGGTGCTGCGGGCCGCCGGGTCGGCCGCGGAGAAGGGACTCCCCCTCGGGGTGATCGGGCAGCTGTTCCACAGCGCCCTGCTGGAGCCCGAGGCCGCCGCCCGTATCGACGAGCTGCTGCGCGGCGCCTTCGACGGCCTCTCCGAGGCCCCCGGGAGACCCGAAGAGCCCCCGGCGGGCAGCGCCTACTGGGCGATGCTCCTGCACGGCGTCTACACCTCACTGGTGGATCTCGCGGACGACGCCCCCCTGGTCATCGCCGTGGACGACGTCCACCACACCGACGCCGCGTCGTTGCAGTGCCTGCTGTACGTGACCCGGCGGCTGCGGCGCGCCCGCATCATGATCGTGCTGGCCGAGGCGTCCATGCTGCGCCCCGCCCACCCCCTCTTCCGCGCCGAACTGCTCAGCCAGCCCTACCTCTCCCGCTTCACCCTGCCCCCGCTCACCGCCGACGCCATCGCCTGCCTCGTCGACCGCGACGCCGGCGGCGAGACCGAGACGGTGACCCGGGAGGCCGCCGATCGGTTCCACAGCATTACCGGAGGCAACCCGCTCCTCGCCCGCGCCCTCATCGACGAGCGCGCCGGCGGCCGGGGCCCGGCCGCCGGTGACGCCTTCGACCAGGCGGTGCTGCGCTGCCTGTACCGGCACGAGCCTGGTGTGCGCCGGGTCGCGCAGGCGCTCGCGGTGCTCAACCGGGGGGTGTCGGCGGAACTGCTCGGCCAACTCCTCGACGTACCGCCGGACTCCACCGCGCCCGCCATGTGGGTGCTGCGCGGTGTCGGCCTCACCGAGTCCGACCAGCTGCGCCATCCCCGGATCCTGCACTCGATCCTCACCGACATGCCTGCCGAGGAGCGGCGGCGGCTGCACCAGCGGGCCGCCGAGGTGCTGCACGAGCACGGCGCGGAGGCCGGCGAGGTCGCCCAGCACCTGGTCGCCACCGCCTGGATGGATGCCCCCTGGGTGGTGCCGGTGCTCCAAGAGGCCGCCGACAATGCGCTCTCCGCGGGCCGCCCCGACATGGCGGCGGCGTTCCTGCGGCTCGTCGCCCGCGCCGAGGTCACCCCCGACCAGCGCATCGAGGCCACCGCCATGCTGGTCAGCGCCCGCTGGCAGATCAACCCGCTGTCCGTCAACGGCCATCTGGGCGAGCTGGCGGAGGCCGCCCGCACCAGTGGCTGGTCGACAAGCGCCGCCCTGTCCGCCGTGCCGTACCTGCTCTGGCAAGGCCGGGTGGACGAGGCGGTGAAGGCGGTCGGCGGCACCTTCGACGACTTCTACGGATCGGATGCGGGACGGTCGCGGGCGATGCGGCTGCTGGTCGCGCTGTCCCACCCCGCCCAGGCCGACCTGGTCCGCGAGGCGGCCGACACCCCGGGCCACAAGGCGACCGCGCCCGGCGCGGTGCGGCCGGCCCTGCAAGCCGTGTCCGTCCTGGACGCCGCGCTGGCGCCGGCGCTCGGGAACGACGTGCGGGCCGCCGAGCAGATGCTCCAGCGGCACCACGCCGACGACGGCGCGCTCGGCCTGCTGACCGCGCCGCTGCTGGCCCTGCTCTGGTCGGGCTCCGCAGTCCGGGTCGCCGTCTGGGGCGACACGCTCCTGGCGCGGCCCGCGGTACGCCACGCACCGACGCTGCGCGGCATCGTCCGCGCGGTTCGCGCCGAGGCGGCGCTGCGCCTGGGCGACCTGGGCGTCGCCGAGCAGCAGGCCCGGGCGGCGCTGGAGGACATCCCCGAGCAGGCGTGGGGGGTGGCCGTCGGAGGACCGCTCGGTACCCTCGTCGGCTGCGCCACCGAGGCGGGCCGGTTCGCCGACGCCGACCACTGGCTGGCCCACCCCGTCCCGGCGGGCACCTTCCACACCCCGCTCGGCGTGCACTACCTGGCCGCCCGCGGACGGCACCACCACGCCGCGGGCCGGGTGACCTCCGCCATCGCCGATCTGCGGCGCTGCGGCGAGCTGATGAAGTCCTGGGACATGGACATCGCCGGTCTCGCGCCGTGGCGGCTGGAGCTGGCCCGCGTCCAGCTCGACATGGGCAACCGCACCCACGCCACCCAGCTCCTCCAGGAGCAGCTGGACCGTCCGTCCGGTATCGACGACCGCACCCGCGGCCGCGCGCTGCGTCTGCTGGCCGCCACCGTCGGCGCCGACCACCGGCGCAAGATGCTCGCCGAGGCGGTTGACCTGCTCCAGGGCTGCGGCGACCGGCTGGATCTGGTCCGGGCGCTCAACGACACCAGCCGGATGCTCCAGCACGCCGGCGACTCCACCCGCGCCCGGCGGTTCGTACGACGCGCCCACCAGCTCACCCGGGACACCGGCGTACCCGCGGTGAAGCGGCGCCCGGTCCGCCGCGAGCCGGCATCGAAGGAGCCGAAGCGTACGGTTGAGGAGCCGCGGGAGACGGACGACAACGTCCTCAGCGAGGCGGAGCGGCGGGTCGCGGTGCTGGCCGCGCAGGGGCACACCAACCGGCAGATCTCCGACAAGCTCTTCATCACCGTGAGCACGGTCGAGCAGCACCTGACCCGGGTCTACCGCAAACTGGACGTCAAACGGCGCACCGATCTGCCCGAGCGGCTCGTCGCGTATGAGGAGCCGCTGGCGGAGGGACGTATACAGCGCACCAAGGCGTGCTGACCGCCGCGGTGAGCAGGATGCGGGCGGAGTCCCGCAGGCTCATAGGGGCTCGCGGGGTTCGTCGGGCCTCGCGGGGCGCGGGGCAGGCCAGGGAGGGGGAGCGGCTGAAGTTCCCCCTCCGGGCCGGACAGCCCGATGCTGGGGCGACAGGTCCCGGAGGAAGCAGTTCCAGGTAGCGGCTCACCGGGCGGCTGGCGTGAAGCCCGCCGCACGGATACGCACGATCCATCACAGCCCGGACGGCACCCACCGGGTCCCGAGGTTCACCGCCGAACTCCGCGAGAACGGCGAGCGGATCGATCACAAGCGTGTCGCCCGCCTCATGCAGGCCATCGGTCTTGCCGGGCTGTGATTGCACAGGAAGCACCGCACCACGACCGCGGATCCGGCCGCCACGAAGGCAGCGGACCTCTTCCGCCGGCTGCACCGCTACCACACCCGACGCCGCCACTCCAGCCTCGGACAACGCAGTCCCATCGCCTACGAGACAGCACTCGGCACAACAGCAACCACCCTGGCCCCAGCCGCATAGCCCATGTCCAGGATTCCCGGGTCAAGGCTCCTGGACAGATCACGAAACCGCAGGGGAGTCACGGCTGACGCCTTGCCGCGCCGTTCACAGGGGGCCCGGACCTGCCTGGTGCGCTCCCGAGAACCCGACGGAATCGATCCAGTCCGTGGATCCGGTGACGACGAGACGGTACTTCGCCGCCGTCCGCTCTTCGGCCCAGGTCGAGTTCAGGGCGACGCGCGCTGTCAGCTCCGATCCGGCGGGCACCTTGATCTGAAGCCAATTGACATACCGACTTGCCCTGGACTCCGCCACCACATTGCCGGCACCGTCGAGCAGTTCCACCGTGTAGAGGTCGGCGATCTCCTGAGGTGTCTTCCAGTTCGCGGGCAGATGGAAGGCGTTGCGAATCAGGATGTCCTCGGTGTCGACGGCCGCTCCGTTCGGAAAGACCGTCAGGGCGGGGTAGACGCCGCACGGGTTGAAGCCGTAGGCGTCGAGCATGCAGGAAAGGTCGGCGAAGCCTCGGTCGGGTACGACGGTTACCGTGACGAACTGGTCCTCGGCCGAGGTCATGGCGTACTCGGTCGGCCAACCGGGCGTCGCGACGTCGGTGGCCATGAACGAGGTGTCGAGAGCGACGCCGGCGGCGCGGGCGCGGCCGGTGGGGTACGTCTCGACGAGCTCGTACATGCGTCGTTGTCCACCGCCCCAGGGTGCCGCACCCTCGACCTCGGTGACCGGTTCCCCGTCGTCGAAGTAGCGGCCGTCGGCCGGGTCGAGGAGGGCGCCCATGGGCCCGCGGGGCCCGAGCGGCCCGAGCGGTCCGTAGACGCCCAGGGGGCCGGCGGGCCCGAGAGGCCCGTACACGCCGCCGGCCTGGAGCTGCCCGGAGATCTCGTTGATCGCGGGCAGGTCCTCGCAGTAGGCCTCCTGGCCGACCGGACCGGTCGGGCCGAGCGGTCCGGTCTCGTCCAGGACCGGCTGAGCGAGGATGCCCCATGTGCCAACGCGCCGCTCGTGGAGCCGCGTTCGCTTCAAGAGCGATGGTGACACACGCTCCGAAAGGCACCGCGGGCGGGCTCCCGTCAGAGTTCACCGTCGTGCGAGAAGGGCTCGGACTTGACGAGTTGCACGAGCACGGGCATCGCCTCATGGGACCGCTCGGCAACCGTGTCGGCGGTGCCGAGGAGCGCTCAGGCGCAAGCGGGCGGAACAGGTCATGCGGGAGCACGGCATCGCCGGAACACCCGGCGCGCCGGACGCCGCGGCCTGACCAGGGCCGCCCGTCACCGGAGCTGATCGGCCGGGACGTCACCGCCACCCGCCCCGACCGGCGAGCTTCCCCCCCCGGGCTCCGGAGCCCGGAGCCCGGCAGCGCCAGCCCGCATGGCAGGAGCCCGAATTCGTCGGCGACGGGCCGACCTCGGCACACGTGTGGGGGCAGAGGCGTAGAGCATCGGCGCATCGGCTGTGGCCGGCGCCACATCTCCGGGACGCGTAGGGCGCCGGTGGGACGCGGCTGTCCTGGCGACACGACAGAGCGAGAGGGTGCGACCGGAATTTCAAGACCGCCGCATTGATTGAACCTCGTATGACTACTCCTGCATCCCCGATCTCCGTGCACGTCTGGTCCGACATCGCCTGCCCCTGGTGCTACATCGGCAAGCGCCGCTTCGAGCGCGCGGTCGAGCAGTTCGGCGGTGAGGTGACCGTCGAGTACCACTCCTTCGAGCTGGCGCCGGACACCCCGGTCGATTTCGAGGGCAGCGAGGTCGACTTCCTCAGCAGGCACAAGGGGATGCCCAAGGCCCAGGTCGCGCAGATGCTCGAGCATGTGACGGAGCTCGCCGCCGCCGAGGGACTGGACTACGACTTCGATGCCGTCCGCCACACCAAGACCCTCCTGGCCCACCAGGCGCTCCACCATGCCAAGGCCGAGGGCAAGCAACTGGAACTGGTCGAGCGCCTGTTCGCCGCCTACTTCGAGGAGGGCCGCCATACAGGCCGTGCCGAGGAGCTCACGGCGCTGGCGGCCGAGGTGGGCCTGGACCCGGAGAAGCTCGGCGAGGCACTCGGTGCCGGCACCCACGCGGAAGCCGTCCAGCAGGACATCGACACCGCCCGCCGCTATGGCATTCAGGGCGTTCCCTTCTACGTCATAGAGGGTAAATACGGCATATCGGGTGCCCAGAGCTCTGAAACCTTCGCGAGCGCCCTCCGTCGCGTGACGGAGGAGCGTGCGCAGAATCCGGAGCCTTCGCAGAGCCCGGCCCGGGGCGCGGCCCCGGCGGGAGCCCGCCGATGAGCCCGGCCCCCGGAACCCCGGAGGGCGCGGCAACCCCGGAACACACGGAACGCTCGAACACCCCGGAAGCACCCGAGACGGCTGTCGCGTCACGCCCGCTGCCGCCCGGGCCGGAGGGCTTCCAGCTCCTGGGCGACGAGACGGCCGGCTACTGCGCGGACGGTGCATGCGTCCTGCCGGGCGTGGGGGAGCCCGGTCCCGCCGAGGGGCGGCCGACGGACTGACGTCGGCACGCACGCGACAAGGTGCGCCGGGCCCCGGAACCGTCCGACCGGCTCCCGGCCGGACGGTTTTGGAGCACTCGGCGGCGCGGATCACGCAGGCCGGCTACGGCCGACGGTCGGCTCCGCTCGCATGGCCGGTCTCCATGCGCCCGCAAGGCTTCCAGTGAGGCGCTGTCAGCAGTTCTCGCGCTCTTGGCCCAGGCCAGGGGCAGCGCGGAGAGGAACAGGGTGTCGGCCTGGACCGAGGCCCGTGCGGTTCCGTCGCGCTGCGCGGACTGCAGCAGTCCGTCGGTGATGGCGGTCAGGTTCTGGCAGGGCGTGGCGAGCGGGGAGTCACCCCCTTCCTGGTTGCGGCCCGGCTGGTGGAGGGGCTCGGTGCGGCGCTGATCGTGCCCGG
>NZ_JBHSOA010000128.1:0-26704 GCF_042655885.1 Streptomyces chlorus | reverse complement strand
CCCACCCGCCTCACCACAGGCCGACCGCACACCGGACACCAGGCGCCCCACCACCGGACACCACCCCCTCCGGCCGCCCTGCCCGCGACCCCGCCCACAACGCGCCCTACGACGCCGGAATCACCGCCGACACCCGAAAACCCCCCGCATCCGTCGGCCCCGACACAAACACCCCACCCAGCGCCGACACCCGCTCCCTCATCCCCACCAAGCCGTTCCCACCCGACGGCAACCGCGCCGACGACCCGGCCTCCGGCGGCGGCTCGTTCTCCACCTGCATCGCGATCTCCGACACCCGATGCGCCAACCGCACATAAGCCTTCGCCCCCGGCGCATGCTTGTGCACATTCGTCAGCGCCTCCTGCACCACCCGGTACGCCGTCGACTCCACCTCCCCCGCATACGACCGGCCCTCCCCCTCCACCGACAGCGCCACCACCATCCCCGCAGCCGCCGACTGCCCCACCAGCTCATCGATCTCCGACAGACTCGGCCCCTCACCCCCGGCCCGCCGAGCCTCGTCCACCGCCCGCGACGCCGCCGCGGCCGCCGCCGCACCCACCGCCGCCAACGGCACCGACGCCCCCGCACCCCGCCCCGCGCCGTCCCCACCGGACCGCAGCACCCCGAGCATCTCCCGCAACTCCGTCAACGCCTGCCGGCCCATGTCCCCCACCAGCGCGGCATTCTTCACCGCCTTCTCCGGATCCTTCCGCGCCACCGCCTGCAACGCCGCCGCATGCACCACCATCAGACTCACCCGATGCGCGACCACGTCATGCATCTCCCGCGCGATCCGCGTCCGCTCCTCGTTACGCGCCCACTCGGCCCGCTCCTCGGCCCGCTCGGCCAGCAACTGGAGCTCCCGCTCCAGGCTGTCCGCCCGCTCCCGCAGACTCTCCATCAACCGCCGCCGCGCCCCCACGTACAGCCCCAGCAGCACCGGCGGCGCGGTAAGCCCCAACGACGTCGTGACCGACGCGAACGGAACGAACCAGTCCCCCAGCTCCAACTCCCCCCGCGCCATGTCCTGCCGCACCCGCACCACCGTCACGATGAACGTCCCCACCAGCGACATCCCCGCCAGCGACCCGATGATCCGGCGCGGCAACTCCGACGCCGCCAGCGTGTACAGACCCACCAGGCCCATCAGAAAGCCCATCTGGGCCGGCGTGATGGCGATCACCACCAGCACCACGGCGATCGGCCAGTGCCGCCGCACCAGCAGCACCGAACCCGCCAGCAACCCGAACACCACACCCGCGGCCACCGGAATCCCCGCGTCCCGCGCGAACGGAATCCCCTCCAGTCCGCACTCCAGCGCGGACACCACCGCAAGGCCCACATCCAGCACGGCACTGCGCCGCCTGTCCCACCACCACGGCCCTCCCCGGGCCATCACATGGTCTTCTTCCCCCGTCGTGGTCATGGCCCCAGCCTACGGGCGCCCGGTGCCGGTTTTCCGGGGACTTTCCCCGACTGACCCCCACCACATTCCGTGACCGTTCGGATGCGGTACGGCCCGAAATCCCTCGAACTGCCGAACCGCACACCGTTCGACCCCGGAAGCCCGCATTCCACCCGGACGGTATGCAGGTGACACATGCACCAGGCAAATACACCGACTTCGACGGACTGCGGGAACAGGCGGTGGCGCTGCGGCGGGCGGGCTACAGCCTCCGGCAGATCCGCGACGAGCTGAAGATCTACAACAACGACATCCTCAATCAGTTGGTGAAGGGGGAACCACCGCCGGCGTGGACGAAGCGCCCGAAAGCGAAGGACGACCTGCGGGAGAAAGCACGAGAGCTTCGGCTCCAAGGTTGGACGTACGACCAGATCGAGGCGGAGCTGGGCTGTTCCCGTAGCTCGGTGTCGCTATGGGTGCGGGATCTGCCGAAGCCCGAGCCCCGGTACACGCCGGAAGAGCGGCTGGTCCTCATGCGGGAGGGACTGGCACGACGGCGTGAGACGGACAGGGAGGCACACCGGCAGACCAAGCTCGGAGCCCAGCGGGAGATCGGCGAGCTGACGGATCGCGAGCTCTTCATGGCAGGGGTCGCGCTCTACTGGGCCGAGGGCGCGAAGAGTAAACCCTACGACCGCCGGGAACGCGCAGTCTTCGTCAACAGCGACGCAGACGTGATCCGGGTCTACCTCGCGTGGCTGGACCTGCTCGGTGTGGACCGGAGGCGGCTGAACTTCCGGGTCCTCATCCACGAATCCGCGGACGTCGACGCCGCGCACCGATTCTGGGCACAGGTCGCACAGATCGATGCCTCGCTCTTCGCCAGGCCGACGCTCAAGAAACACAACCCCAGGACGGTCCGCAAGAACACCGGTGACGACTACCACGGCTGCCTGGTCGTCGTCGTCGCGAGAAGCGCCGATCTCTACAACCGGATCGAGGGCTGGTGGGACGGAGTAGTGACCCACGCGCAGATGCGGCTCCGGTAAGGTCTGAGGCGCTGTCCCCCGTGGTGTAACTGGCAGCACACTAGATTTTGGATCTAGTAGGACAAGGTTCGAATCCTTGCGGGGGAGCCACAACACGCCAAGACCTCAGTGCGGGCCCTGACCGGCCAAACCCCCGGTCAGGGCCCGCACTCATGTCCCCCCACGACCACCCCGGTATCCTGCGGATGTCCCCTCCCCCTTACAGCCGAAGGGCATCCTCGTGAGCGCCAATCGCCCGGCAGCCGTCGTCGTTCTCGCAGCGGGTGAGGGCACCCGTATGAAGTCGGCCACTCCGAAGGTCCTGCACGACATCTGCGGCCGTTCCCTGGTGGGTCATGTGCTGGCCGCCTCCGGTGAGCTGGAGCCGGAGAACCTGGTCGTCGTCGTGGGGCACGCCCGCGAACAGGTGACCGCGCACCTCGCCGGCATCGCCCCGGAGGCCCGTACCGCGGTGCAGGCGGAGCAGAACGGCACCGGGCACGCGGTGCGGATGGGGCTGGAGGAGCTGGGTGGCTCCGTGGACGGGACCGTGGTCGTGGTCTGTGGTGACACCCCGCTGCTGACCGGTGAGACGCTGCGGCGGCTTTCGGCCACGCACGTGGCCGACGGGAACGCGGTGACGGTGCTGACGGCCGAGGTGCCGGACGCGACGGGGTACGGGCGGATCGTGCGCGACGCGGCCTCGGGTGCGGTGACGGCGATCGTGGAGCACAAGGACGCCTCCGAGGAGCAGCGGGCGATCCGGGAGATCAATTCGGGTGTGTTCGCGTTCGACGGGGCGTTGCTGGCGGGTGCGTTGAAGAGGGTGCGGACGGACAACAGTCAGGGTGAGGAGTATCTGACCGATGTCCTGGGGATTCTGCGTGAGGCGGGGCATCGGGTGGGTGCGTCGGTGGCAGTCGATCACCGGGAGATCGCGGGGATCAACAACCGGGTGCAGTTGTCTCAGGCTCGGCGGATTCTCAATGACCGGCTGCTGACCGCCGCCATGCTCTCGGGGGTCACGGTCGTCGACCCCGCCACGACGTGGGTGGACGTCTCGGTGACGTTCGAGCAGGACGTGGTGGTGCATCCGGGGACGCAGCTGCAGGGTGCGACGCATCTTGCCGAGGGCTGTGAGGTGGGGCCGAACGCGCGGCTGACGGATACGCGGGTGGGGGCCGGGGCGCGGGTGGACAACACGGTGGCGTCGGGTGCCGAGATCGGGCCGGAGGCCACCGTCGGGCCGTATGCGTATCTGCGTCCGGGGACGCGGCTCGGACGCAAGAGCAAGATCGGTACGTACGTGGAGACGAAGAACGCGTCGATCGGTGAGGGGACGAAGGTTCCGCATCTGTCGTATGTGGGGGATGCGACGATCGGCGAGTTCTCGAACATCGGTGCGGCGAGTGTGTTCGTGAATTACGACGGACAGGACAAACATCACACGACGGTCGGGTCGCACTGCAAGACGGGGTCGGACAACATGTTTGTGGCACCTGTCACCGTCGGGGACGGTGCTTACACCGCTGCCGGCTCTGTGATCACGAAGGATGTGCCGCCCGGTTCGTTGGCTGTGGCCCGGGGCCAGCAGCGGAACATCGAGGGCTGGGTGGCTCGTAAGCGTCCGGGGAGTGCTGCCGCGAAGGCCGCGGAGGAGGCTGTCCGGGGGTCGGCCGAGGAGGGTTGACCGGAAAGCGGTGCGCCGTAGTCGTCGTATCGTGATAAGTGCACATCCGCACCCCATCAGGTGAGATGACCTCTCGCGTGTTGTCCGAGAGGTCTCTCGCCTTCGAGCCGCGAGTTTCTGCGACACCTCTGAGGAGATAGTGCTGTGACCGGGATCAAGACGACCGGCCAGAAGAAGATGATGTTCTTCTCCGGCCGGGCCCACCCCGAGCTTGCCGAGGAGGTCGCCCGCCTGCTGGGTGTGGGGGTCGTTCCGACCAAGGCCTTCGACTTCGCCAACGGCGAGATCTATGTGCGGTACGAGGAGTCGGCCCGTGGTGCCGACTGCTTCCTCATCCAGAGCCACACGGCGCCGATCAACAAGTGGATCATGGAGCAGTTGATCATGATCGACGCGTTGAAGCGTGCGTCGGCGAGGTCGATCACTGTCATCGTGCCGTTCTACGGTTACGCGCGGCAGGACAAGAAGCACCGTGGGCGTGAACCGATTTCGGCGCGTCTGATCGCGGATCTGATGAAGACCGCGGGTGCGACCCGGGTGCTGACGGTGGATCTGCACACGGACCAGATCCAGGGTTTCTTCGACGGTCCGGTGGATCACCTGTTCGCGCTGCCGCTGCTGGCGGACTACGTGGGCGCGAAGGTGGACCGGGCGAAGCTGACGGTGGTGTCGCCGGACGCGGGCCGTGTGCGGGTGGCGGACCGTTGGTGCGACCGGCTGGGTGCGCCGCTGGCGATCGTGCACAAGCGGCGGGACAAGGATGTGGCGAACCAGGTCACGGTCCACGAGGTGGTCGGTGAGGTGAAGGGCCGCGTGTGTGTCCTGGTGGACGACATGATCGACACGGGTGGCACGATCTGCGCCGCGGCGGACGCGCTGTTCGCGCACGGCGCGGAGGACGTGATCGTGACGGCGACGCACGGTGTGCTGTCGGGTCCGGCGGCGGACCGGCTGAAGAACTCGCGGGTGAGTGAGTTCGTGTTCACGGACACGCTGCCGACTCCGGGTGAGCTGAGCTCCGATCTGGACAAGATCACGGTGCTGTCGATCGCGCCGACGATCTCGAGTGCGGTGCGTGAGGTGTTCGAGGACGGTTCGGTGACGAGCCTGTTCGACGAGCAGTAAGGGTTCTGCTGCGGGTTCTTCCTGCGTCCCGGCTGATCGTTTTGGGTACGGCCTCCCTGTCCGAGTAGACTGCCCCAGTTGCTCGGCGAGGGAGGCCGTACCGCTCCGTGAGGGGTGCAGTACGGCGGTCCGTAATCGACGCGCTCTTCGTAGCAGGCCGTTCGTGGCCGGGTGACCTTCCCCAAGCTCCACGGAGCGGGGGGTATCCCCAACGGTTTCTGACTTCGAGGAGTGGTGAACATGGCCGATGTGAAGATTCACGCGGAGACGCGGCGTGAGTTCGGCAAGGGCGCGGCGCGTCGCGTCCGTCGCGATGGCAAGGTTCCGGGTGTGGTGTACGAGCACGGTCTCGAGCCGCTGCACCTGACGCTGCCGGGCCACGAGCTGCTGATGGCGCTGCGTACGCCGAACGTGCTGATCGACCTGGTCATCGACGGCGAGGGCAGCCAGCTGGCGATCCCGAAGGCCGTGCAGCGTGACGCGGTCAAGGGCTTCCTGGAGCACGTGGACCTGCTGATGGTGAAGCGGGGCGAGCGGGTCACCGTCGAGATCCACGTGACCGCCGAGGGTGAGCTGGCTCCGGGCGGCAACCTGCTGGAGCACGTCATTCCGACGCTGCCGATCGAGGCCGAGGCGACGAACATTCCGGACGGCGTGACCGTCTCGGTGCAGGGCCTGTCGGCCGGCGCCACGATTCTCGCCAAGGACCTGGTGCTGCCGGCCGGTGCGAAGCTGGCGGTGGACGAGGACACCGTGGTGCTGCAGGTGCTGGCCGCGCAGGCCGAGGAGGCCGTGGAGGGTGAAGAGGGCGAGGCCGCCCAGGCCTGATCCTTCTCGTAGTCTTCCTACGCGTCGGCCGCTGTTCCCGTGCGGGGGCAGCGGCCGACGCGTGTACGGGGACGAGCACGGGACGTGGACGAAGGAGACAGGGACGTGACGACCGATGCGGCGGCTGTCTGGCTGATCGTGGGGCTGGGCAATCCGGGGCCGGAGTACGCCGGGAACCGGCACAACGTGGGGTTCATGGTGGCGGATCTGCTGGCGGAGCGGATCTCGGGCCGGTTCAAGCGGGCCGGGAAGGCACAGGCGCAGGTGGTGGAGGGGCGGATCGGGCCGCCGGGTCCGGCCGGCCGGCGGGTGATTCTGGCGAAGCCGACGTCGTTCATGAATCTGTCGGGCGGGCCGGTGAACGCGCTGCGGGAGTTCTACAAGGTGCCGGTGGCGCAGGTGGTGGCGGTCCATGACGAGCTGGACATCGACTACGGGACGCTGCGGCTGAAGCTGGGGGGCGGGGACAACGGCCACAACGGGCTGAAGTCGATGACGAAGGCGTTCGGTCCGGACTATCACCGGGTGCGGTTCGGGATCGGGCGGCCGCCGGGGCGGATGCAGGTGGCGGACTATGTGCTGCGGGACTTCTCGTCGGCGGAGCGCAAGGAGCTGGACTATTGCGTGGACCGGGCGGCGGACGCGGTGGAGTGTCTGGTGATCGACGGTCTGGAGCGGGCGCAGGGGACGTACAACTCCTGAGTGGGTGCCCGGTTCCTGGGTGCGTACGTCTTTCGAGTGGGTGCGGATTCCGCACGGAGTTGACCGACCGCAAGGGCATGGCCAAAGATCTCGGCCATGCCTTCAGCCGTCTCGTCCTCCCGGGGTTCGTCCGCCGCTCTGCGCTTCGGCCGGTTCGCGGTGATGGGCACGGTCGCCGTGCTGATCCTGATCGCGGGTGTGTGGGCGTCGTGGGGGACGGCGCAGTACGTGATGCTGACGAAGGGGCGGGAGCAGGGCGCGGTCGCGGTGACGTCCTGCGGTGAGCGGACCTGTTCGGGGGCGTACACGCCGGTGTCGCCCGGGTCGCAGCCGCGGGCGGAGGTCGTGCTGGAGCACAACGCGGCCGTGGCGAAGGGGCGGACGTACACCGTCGTCATGAAGCCGGGCGGGACCGAGGCGGTCCGTTCCGGTCCCGCGGGGACTCTCTACGCGTGGGTGCCGCTGGGCGGGGCGCTGATGCTGGCGTCGGTGGTGGTGGCGGGCGGGCTGCTGCGGACGCGGGTGGCGTGGGTGATGGGGTTGTCGGGGGTGGCGCTGGTGACGGCGGCGTTCCTGGTGGTGTGAGGCCGGATCCCTACGGTTCCGGTGCGGAATGGCAGCGCGATGACCAAGGGTGCCCCCGGGCCGGAGTACGGCTCGGGGGCACCCTTTGGCGTGGGCGGCTTCGGGGTCAGCCGGTGTTGCGCAGGCCCGCCGCGACGCCGTTGACGGTGAGGAGGAGAGCTCGGGCGAGCAGCGGGTCGGGCTGGTCGCCGGCGCCGGCGGCTTCGCGCTGGCGCTTGAGCAGGGCGACCTGGAGGTAGGAGATGGGGTCGAGGTAGGCGTCGCGGATGGTGAGGGTCTGCTTGAGGGCCGGTGTGCCGTCCAGGAGTCCGGGCTCGCCGGTGACGCGGAGTACTTCGGCGACGGTGAGTTCGTGCTCGGCCCTGATCGCGTCGAAGACGTGCTTCAGCTCGTCGGGGACGAGGGTGTCGACGTAGTGCTGGGCGATTCTGAGGTCGGTCTTGGCGAGGGTCATCTCGACGTTGGAGATGAAGTTGCGGAAGAAGTGCCACTGCTCGTGCATTTCGTCGAGCACGGTGTCGAGGCCGGTCTCGCGCAGGGCCTTGAGGCCGGAGCCGACGCCGTACCAGCCGGGGACGATCTGGCGGGACTGGGTCCAGCCGAACACCCAGGGGATGGCGCGCAGTCCGTCGAGGCCGGCGCCGGAGTCGGGCCTGCGGGAGGGGCGGGAGCCGAGGTGCAGGTCGGCGAGCTGGTCGACGGGGGTGGAGGCGAAGAAGTAGGCGGGGAGGTCGGGGTCCTCGACGAGTCGGCGGTAGGCGTCGTGGGCGGCGTCGGAGACGACGTCCATGGCGGCGTCCCAGCGGGCCAGGGCCTCGTCGGACTGGCGGGGTGCGGTGTGCAGGGCGGATGCCTGGAGGGTGGCGGCGACGGAGAGTTCGAGGTTCTCCCTGGCCAGGGCGGGGATGAGGTACTTGTCGGAGATGACCTCGCCCTGTTCGGTGACCTTGATCTCGCCTTCGAGGGTGCCCCAGGGCTGGGCGAGGATGGCGTCGTGGGTGGGGCCGCCGCCGCGGCCGACGGTGCCGCCGCGGCCGTGGAAGAGGCGCAGGCGTACGCCGTAGCGGTGGGCGACGTCGCGCAGCCGGCGCTGGGCGCGGTGGATCTCCCACTGGCTGGTGGTGATGCCGCCGAACTTGGAGGAGTCGGAGTAGCCGAGCATGACTTCCTGGACGTCGCCCCTCAGCGCGACCAGGCGCCGGTAGGACGGGTCGGAGAGCATGTCCTCGAGGATGGTGTCGGCGGCCTTCAGTTCGTCCGTCGTCTCCAGCAGCGGGACGATGCCGATCTTCGCCCAGCCGGCGTGCAGGTCGATCAGCCCGGCCTCCCGCGCGAGGACGGTGGCGGCGAAGACGTCGTCGGCGCCCTGGCACATGGAGATGATGTAGGACTCGACGACTTCGGGACCGAAGATCTCCAGGGCCCGCTTGACGGTCTGGAAGACGCCGAGGGTCTTCTCGCCGGCCGCGTCGACGGGGGCGGGGGTGGGGGCGAGGGGCCTGCGCGAGCGGAGTTCCCTGGCGAGGAGCTTGGTGCGGTAGTCGCGGGGCATGTCGGTGTAGCGCCAGGATTCCTCGCCGAGCCGGTCGAACAGCTGGCCGAGGGCGTGGTGGTGGGCGTCGGCGTGTTCGCGCACGTCCATGGTGGCGAGCTGGAGGCCGAAGGCGGCGAGGGTGCGGAGGGTGCGGGCGAGGCGGCCGTCGGCGAAGAGGGCGCCGCGGTGCTCGCGCAGGGAGGTCTGGATGATCCGCAGGTCGGCGAGGAGTTCGCCGGTGCCGAGGTAGTCGCGGCCCCTCTGGTGGGGGGTGTCCTGGGCGAGGCGCTGCTTGGTGTTCTCGAGCTTCTGCCGGATGCAGGTGGCCTTGAGCCGGTAGGGCTCCTCGGCGTTGAGGCGCTTGTAGCGGGGGCTGATCTCGGGGAGGTTGTCGAGGTCGGCCTTCAGGGAGGTGAGGAGGTCGTCGGTGGCGCCGGCGTAGCGGATGGAGTTGGAGAGGAATCCGCGGAGTTCGTCGATCATCTCCAGGGCGTCGTTGATGCCGTGTTCGTGCTGGAGGATGAGGACGTCCCAGGTGACCTGGGGGGTGACGTTGGGGTTGCCGTCGCGGTCGCCGCCGATCCAGGTGCCGAAGGTGAGGGGGCGGGTGTCGTCGGGGAGGGTGACGCCGACGCGTTCGAGTTCGGCGGTGAGGTCCTCGAGGACGTCGCCGACGGCGCCCGCGTGCAGCTCGTCGAGGTAGTAGATGGCGTTACGGGCCTCGTCGGCGGGCTCGGGGCGTACGACGCGCAGTTCGTCGGTCTGCCAGACGAGGTCGATGTTCTCGGCGAGGCGGGTGTCGAGGCGGCGCCGGTCGCTCTCGATGACGGGGGTGTCGAGGAGGGCGGCGATGCGGCGCAGCTTGCCCAGGACGGAGCGGCGGGCGGCCTCGGTGGGGTGTGCGGTGAAGACCGGGCGGACGTTGAGGTGCCGCACGGTTTCGCGCAGGTGCTCGGGGTCGGCGTCCTTGAGGCGGTCGGCGGTGCGGGCGAGTAGTCCGCCTTCGGTGGCGCGGCGGGCGCGCAGCTCACGGCCGCGGTGCACCTGTTCGGTGACGTTCGCCAGGTGGAAGTAGGTGGAGAAGGCGCGGACCAGTTTGGCGGCGGTGTCGAGTTCGGTGCCGCGCAACAGTTCGGCTGCGGCCTCGCCGTCCTCGCGGGTGAGTCGGCGGACCTTTTCGACGAGGTCGAGGAGTTCGGGGCCGTCCTGGCGGACGAGGGTCTCTCCGAGGAGATCACCCAGTCGGCGGATGTCGGCCCGCAGTTCGCTGCTCGTGGTCGCCGTGGACACGGCCTGGTCGTCGGCACTGCTCACAGGTGCGGCTCCTTGCAGTGTGGAAGCTGGTCTGGAGGGTCCGGACGGCGCCTGTGGGCGGCTGGCGCCGCATACGGGCCGGGCATCCGGGAAGTAATTCAGAGCGGACCGCGCTGTCCGACCGATTCCAAGGATAGGTGTCGGCCAGGAGGCGCAGGCTCGTGGGCTCTTGCCGCCGGGCCCCGCCCTGCCATACTTACGATGCCGTAGGTTACGGTCCCGTAGGAAACGCTGCTCGGTTCCGGCAGCCCGGCATCACCCTCGACCCTCATACCCCACAAGGGACACGCATGACCTCACGTCCTGATGTCATCGACGAAGCCTCGAAGAGGCCGCCGCCCTCCGGCACCGGCGCCGATACCGCAGCCGTTCCCTCCGCCACGCTGGGCGGGGAGCGCAAGCGTTCGATCGAGCAGATCGCGCTGCTGGTCTTCATCATCGTTCCGTTCCTGGCCGTGCTGGCGGCGGTGCCACTGGCCTGGGGCTGGGGGGTGAGCTGGCTGGATCTCGGCCTGCTGGTGTTCTTCTACTTCCTGGGCTGCCATGGCATCACCATCGGTTTCCACCGTCATTTCACACATGGTTCGTTCAAGGCGAAGCGGCCGCTCAAGATCGCCCTGGCGGTGGCGGGTTCAATGGCGGTGGAGGGGCCGCTGGTGCGCTGGGTGGCGGACCACCGCAAGCATCACAAGTTCTCGGACGCGGAGGGCGACCCGCATTCGCCGTGGCGGTACGGGGAGTCGTTGCCGGCGCTGATGAAGGGCCTGTGGTGGGCTCATCTCGGCTGGATGTTCGACGAGGAGCAGACTCCGCAGGACAAGTACGCGCCGGATCTGATCAAGGACCGGACGCTGCGGGCGATTTCCCGTCAGTTCGTGCTGTGGGCGGGGGTGTCGCTGGCGCTGCCGGCGCTGATCGGCGGTCTGGTGACGATGTCCTGGTGGGGCGCGTTCACGGGCTTCTTCTGGGGGTCACTCGTTCGGGTGGCGTTGTTGCACCATGTGACGTGGTCGATCAACTCGATCTGCCATGCGGTGGGCAAGCGGCCGTTCAAGTCGCGGGACCGTTCGGGCAACGTGTGGTGGCTGGCGGTGCTGTCCTGCGGCGAGTCCTGGCACAACCTGCACCACGCCGACCCGACGTCCGCGCGGCACGGGGTGGAGCGGGGACAGATCGATTCGAGCGCCCGGCTGATCCGCTGGTTCGAGATGCTGGGCTGGGCGTACGACGCGCGCTGGCCGTCACGCTCGCGTATCGATTCGCGCCGCGACACCGGGGGAGGCGGCTCCCCGCGCGGGCGGGAGAAGGCCGAGGCGGCATGATGGTCGGTGTGGCGACCGACTCCAGCAGCACCTCGAGCAATGACAAGCCGCGGCGCGCCCGCCGCACCCGGATGACCGGCGCGGAGCGCCGTCAGCAGCTGTTGGAGATCGGCCGCACCCTGTTCGCCGAGAAGGGCTTCGAGGGCACGTCGGTGGAGGAGATCGCGGCGAAGGCCGGGGTCTCCAAGCCGGTGGTGTACGAGCACTTCGGCGGCAAGGAGGGCCTGTACGCGGTGGTGGTGGACCGCGAGATGCGGCGTCTGCTGGACATGGTGACGGGTTCACTGACCGCGGGTCATCCGCGGGAGCTGTGCGAGCAGGCGGCGTTCGCGCTGCTGGACTACATCGAGGAGTACACGGACGGGTTCCGCATCCTGGTCCGTGACTCCCCGATCCCCCAGTCGACGGGGTCCTTCGCCTCCCTCATCTCGGACATCGCCACGCAGGTGGAGGACATCCTGGGCCGCGAGTTCAAGAGCCGCGGGTTCGATCCCAAGCTGGCTCCGCTGTACGCGCAGGCGCTGGTCGGGATGGTGGCGCTGACCGGCCAGTGGTGGCTGGACGTCCGCAAGCCGAGGAAGGCGGAGGTGGCCGCGCACCTGGTCAACCTGGCCTGGCACGGCCTGGACGGCCTGGAGCAGAAGCCGCGGCTGATCGGGCACCGGAAGAACTGACCGGAGGAACCGGGCCGGTGGGCCTATGGGCTTATGGGCCGACCGCGTGGCATCACCCGTACAGGACCGACATCGCGCTCAGGTGACCGGTTCCAGGAACTCCAGGCGGTTGCCGACCGGATCCTCGGAGTAGAAACGGCGGTGGCCCGGGAGGTCGTCGTCCCAGGTGACGGGGGCGCCGCCGTCCCGCAGTCGGGCGGCGTACGCCTCGATCCCGGTGACCCCGATGCCGGGATGGGCCTTCTTCGCGGGCCGGAATCCGGTCTCGATGCCCAGGTGCAGCTGGAGGCCGCCGGCCCGGAACCAGCAGCCGCCGCGTGCGGCCAGTGCGGGCGGCTTCGGGATCTCCACCATGCCGAGGACGTCGGCGTAGTACGCGCGCAGCCGCTCCTCGCTGCCGGGCGGCGCGGCGAGCTGGACGTGGTCGAGGCCGGTGATCACCGGGTCTCCTCCCGCTGCGTGCGGGCCACCGCGAAGATCCGGCGGAACGGGAACGGGGTGCCGTGCGGGCCCGCCGGGTAGGCGGCGCGCAGGGCGGTGCGGTACTCGTCGACGAAGGCGTCGCGTGCTTCGGGGTCGTCGGCGAGGGCGGTGAGGACGGGCCGCAGACCGGTGCCCTTGACCCAGTCCAGGACGGGGTCCTCGCCCTGGAGGAGATGGACGTACGTCGTCTCCCACACGTCGGCGGTGCAGCCGAGGCCGGTCAGCCGCTCCAGGTAGGTCTCCGGACGGAGCACGGCGTCGGTGTGCCGCAGGACGCCGTCGAGGCGCCCGGCCCAGCGCGGGGAGCCTGCGAGTTCGCGCAGGAGGACGTGGCTGGGGGCGTCGAAGTTGCCGGGCACCTGGAAGGCGAGGGTGCCACCGGGCTCCAGACCCGCCACCCAGTCCGCGAACCGTTCCGCGTGCCCGGGAATCCACTGCAGGGTGGCGTTGCTGACGATCAGGTCGTACGGCCGGTCGGGCTCGGGCGTCCAGGTGCGGACGTCGGCGCGGGCGAAGTCGATCCGGCCGCCGTCGGGGGTGGGGCCCCGGTGGTCGGTGCGGGCCCGGTCGAGCATCTCGGGCGAGTTGTCGTAGCCGGTGATGCGGGCGGCGGGCCAGCGGCCGGCGAGCAGCGCGGTGACGTTGCCCGCGCCGCAGCCGAGGTCGGCGAGGCGGGGCGGGTCGCCGGGCAGTTCGGGGACACGGGCGAGGAGGTCGAGGAAGGGGCGGGTCCGGTGACCGGCGTGACGCAGGTACTGGACGGGGTCCCAGCGGGGATCGGTGACCGCGGACATGGAGCCTCCTGGAGTCGGCCGACGGGTACCCAGCGTCCCGCCCCCACTAACTCGATGTCAAGAAAGTTGACATCAAGAGACTTCACGTCGACACAACCACTACACTGATCGTCATGGAGGACGAGGTCGATCGGCTGGTCGCAGCATGGCGCCGGGAGCGCCCGGACCTCGACGTGGAACCGCTCGAAGTGCTCAGCCGGGTGAGCAGGCTCGCCCGGCACCTGGACCGGGCCCGCAGACTGGCCTTCGCCGAGCACGGGCTGGAGCCCTGGGAGTTCGACGTCCTGACCGCACTGCGCCGCGCGGGCGCCCCCTACCAGCTCTCGCCGGGGCAGCTCCTCACGCAGACGCTGGTCACCTCGGGCACGATGACCAACCGCATCGACCGCCTGACCAAGAAGGGTCTGGTGGAGCGCCTGCCCGACCCCAGCGACCGGCGCGGGGTGCTGGTCCGCCTCACGGACGAGGGCCGGGACCGCGGCGACCAGGCGCTGGCCGGGCTGCTGGCGCAGGAGCGGGCGATCCTCGCCGAGCTCTCCCGCGCACAGCGTGGCGAACTGGCTGGCCTGCTACGCCAGTTGACTGCCCCGTTCGACAACATCCCCGGTTAGGTCGACCGGCCCGACACCCGCCCTCCGGGCCAGGGCGACGGCGGCGAGGGTGGAGTGCACGCCCAGCTTGCCGAGCACGTTCTGCATGTGCGTACGAACGGTGTGCGGGGACAGGTACAGGCGCTCGGCGACGGCTTTGCGCCCCAGGCCCGCGACCATGCACCGCAGCACCTCCCGCTCGCGCGGGGTCAGGGACTCCACGAGGCGTTCGCTCTCGGTGCGGTGCTTGCGGGCGGCGGTGAGTTCGCGCAGCACGCCGGTGAGCAGGGCGGGCGGCAGATGCGTCTCGTCGCGCAGGACGCCCCGGACGACGGTGAGCAGCCGGCTCAGCGAGCAGTCCTTGGCGACCCAGCCGCCCGCGCCGGCCTGAAGGGCGAGCGCGGCACGGCGCGGGTCGTCCTTCTCGGCGAGCACCACGATCCGTACCCGCGGCTGGACCGAGCGCACCCCGGTGACCAGGGACATCCCGTCGACGATGCCGTCCTCGTCGCCCGCTCGCGCCGGTACGGCGGACGGACCGGACGGCGCTGTGCCGCCCAGGTCGGCGTCGACGAGTAAGACGTCGAACCGCCGCCCCTCGGCGGCCGCCCGCTCCAGGCACCGCAGTGCGGCCGGGCCGCTGCCCGCCGCGGACACCTCGACGTCCGGCTCGGCGGCCAGGGCCGCGGCGAGCGACTCGGCGAAGATGCGATGGTCGTCGACGACCAGCACTCGGATACGTTGCACAAAACCCCCTTCCCCATGCTCTCTGCAGAGCAGGGGACTACCCCGTCGCCGGAAGACGACACCGACACGCGCACGGGTAAGACGCCGGAGCCCTGTCCCGGACCGACGGGACCCGACCGGAACCACCGATTCCGGGGCGAACCGCCCGGAGCCGCCCGGCCGCCGCCGTACGTCACCACCGCCCCGCCCCGGATCGCGTACCCGAGTGTCTCGCCCCCTGAACGGCGCCGGCCCCCACCGGCGCTGTTCATCAGAGTACGGACGAGGGCCGGGAGCGGAAGGCTATTTGCAGAACTGGCGCTCCTGCGCGTTTATGGTGAGCCGCATGTTTCGTCTTGAGACAGAAGTCGACAAGGACCGACGTGATCTGCTCCGCAGGCGGTTGCGGGACGCCAACACGGCGGCGTCCCCGGTGCTGCGCGCCCTGCGCGGAACCCCACGGGAACGCGAGTCGCCTTTGCACGTGTGGGCATCGGACCCGGCCGGTGAGCTGGCGGGCGGCCTGGTCGGCCACACCTGGACGACCTGGCTGCACGTGACGTACCTGTGGGTCGACGAACGCCACCGCGGAGCGGGCCTGGGCACCCTCCTGCTGTCCACGGCGGAACGTATCGCCGCCGAACGGCGCGGCTGCCGCTCCTCCCGCGTGGAGACCTGGGACTTCCAGGCCCCGAAGTTCTACCAGCGGCACGGCTACGAGGTGGTCTGCGTCATCCCGGACTACCCGCCGGGCATCACGGAGTACACGCTGACGAAGCGTCTGGCCTGAGCGCGCCCGCCCCTGCCCCTGCCTACGCCTGCTCCTCCGCCAGCCCCATGTCCTTGGCGCTGTACCTGGGCAGCTCGCTGGTGTCGATCGTCCACTCGCCCAGGTCGGTGGCGACCGTCACCGGCTTTCCGTAGGGAAGGTGCAGCCGGTTCTCGTAGGCGGGCCGTCCCCCGGCCCTGCCGATGCCCCACTGGTAGGTCCAGGTGCCGTCGCGCGGGTCGAGGATCAGGTAGTGCGGGATTCCCATGGCCGGGTAGTCACGGGTCTTGGTCTCGTAGTCGTTCTCGGGGTTCGACGGCGAGACGATTTCGATGGCGACGAGGATCTCGTGGGGATCGAGCGGAACATCGGTCTGCATGGCCTCGCCGGAGCACACGAGAAGGTCCGGAACCCGCAGTTTTCCGAGCGCCTCGTCATCGGTGTCGGTCGCTTCGAACGCGAAATAGCCCTGCGGGAGCTGCATGTCGAACTGCCGGGAGACCAGCTTCGCCGTGAGCTGGTGGCGAGGCCGGGGGCTCATCATCATCACGAGCTGTCCGTCACTGATCTCGGGCCAGGCGAAGCCGGGCGGTGGCGTGATGCGGTCACGGCGGTCCCGCAGGCGCCGGTACAGGGTCTGCTGAGTCATGGGTCCTCCCGCCCTCCAGTATGAGGTCGGCACACCTGTCCTGGCCCTGTCCACGGCCAAGAGGGCCCCGTGCCGCCGTGCGCGAGCCTTCACGAACCCCCTCGCGCCCCCGCCGGGCCGATGCCGACGGCCACCTCGGCCCAGACCGTCAGGCCTCTGCCCGTTCGCAGGCTTCCCCACCGGGAGGCCAACGCATCCGTGATCAGCAAGCCACGGCCATCCTCATGTTCACCCTCCGCTGTCCCGGGCACCACGGCTGCGCCGCTCTCCCCTTCGTCGGTCACGCCGACCGCGGCGGCTTCGGCGGTCAGACCGCACGTGACCGTGATGGTGCGGCTGTCGGTGTGCTCCAGGGCGTTCGCGACCAGCTCCCCGGTGATCAGCTCCAGATCGTCCACGGCTTCCGGCGGCAGGCCCCACGGCTGGACGGTGTCCCGCACATGACGTCGGGCGGCCCGGGCGGAGGCGAGGTCCTGGCCGGGGAACGTGCGCAGGCTGTAGGCCCGGAGGCCGGGCAGGACGAACGCCGGTACGTGATCGGCCACTCCGGGAAGCCGCCCGCGCCGCCGGACTGCGCGGCGCCCAGCGCAAGAGCATCGACGAGGCCGTGAACTACCTGACCGGCAAGGCCGAGCACCTGCGCTACGACACCGCCCTTGAACGCGGCTGGCCGATCGCCACCGGAATCATCGAGGGAGCATGCCGGCACCTGGTCAAAGACCGCCTGGACATCACTGGCGCACGCTGGGGCCTCTCTGGTGCTGAAGCCGTACTCAAGCTGCGTGCCGTCCGCACCAACGGCGACTTCGACACCTACTGGACCTGGCACCAGCAGCAGGAGTTCATCCGCAACCACCAGACGTGCTACCGCGACCAGGTCATACCCGCCGCCTGATCGACTGCACCCTCATTGGATCTGCACCCAACTCGGTTCAGGCCGTCCCGAAGTCTGCGCTGACGGGGATGTTCCGAAGTCGGCAGGATCATGATCCATTGTTTCTGGGGCCGTCCCACCCGTTACCTCCGGTTGAAGGTGGAGGGGCAGGGACCGGTGGTGGGCCCCACTGCTGGGACCGCTGCTGGTTGAAGCGGGTCACCTTTCGCCGGTTGTACTCGTACCAGCTCCTCATCCAGCGGGGGGTCAGGGTCGCGACGACGCCCATGAGGGCTCCTGCCACCAGCAGGGCGATCGCGCCGCCGAGCGCCTCGCGAGCCACCCACGCCAGCACGAGGAAGGCGATGCCGAGGAGGGCGGCGATGATGACCAGCCCCCGCGATCCGTGCGTTTCGTAGGCAGTCATGTTCTGCCGCGCCGAAGCCGCCTCCATCGGAGCGATCTGCCTGCCGGGGACGGGTGGCGTTCCGGCGGAGGGCCGCACCTGACAGCGCGAGCGGGGTACCAAGTGGATCCTGCCCAAGATCCGGCCAACGTGTACGTGAGTGAACCGCTCTGCTGTCCGGCATCCCCTCTGTGCAGGGGGTCGGATGAGGCGAGTCGAAGCCCGAATGGGCGCTTCCCGGACACTGTATGGACCGCCCCGGTACCGTGAATTCGACACCGTCCAAGGAGCCCCGATCGCCATGACCGCACAGCCGGCAGACTTCGGCTCACCCCAGCTCCCGCCCATGCGCACCATTGGCGAGCTTCGCGCGGCCCTCACCATGGGGTACGGCTTCCCCACCGATGCCGACGACTTCGAGGCCGAACTCGCCCGCGAGATCAACCACGCCGATCCTGCCGATCTCAGCGGAGTGGCCCGTCTGGCCGAGGAGTTCCGAGGGCGGGTCATCGCCCGCCAGGACCCCGGCTTCGACTCCGCGGTTGCCGCCGCCGTCGCCGACATTCGATCTGCCCGAGGGACCACTCGGTGAGGGAGAACAGTCTGGAGGGCTGAACCCGGCCCCGTCAGGCCACCCGTCGCGCCCCCGCCGAAGGCACCGCCTCGAAGACGCGGGGGGTCTTGAAGCCGGCCGTCGCGAAGGCCTCCTCCACCGCCTTGGTAATGGTGTCCACGTCCGTCGTCTCGGCCAGGACGATGGCCGAGCCGCCGAAGCCGCCGCCGGTCATGCGGGCGCCGAGGGCACCGGCGGCGACGGCGGTGTCGACGACCAGGTCGAGTTCGGGGCAGGAGACGCGGAAGTCGTCGCGCAGGGAGGCGTGGCCCGCGACGAGGAGGGGGCCGATGGCGCGGGTGTCGCCCGATTCCAGGAGGGCGACGACCCGGTCCACCCGCGCGTCCTCCGTCACCACGTGCCGGACCAGGCGGCGGACCTCCTCCTCGTCGCCCAGCCGCTCCAGCGCCGCGTCGAGTTCGGCGTACGGGATGTCCCGCAGGGCGTCGACGCCCAGGAGCGCGGCGCCCTTCTCGCAGCCGACGCGGCGCTTGCCGTACTCGCCCTCGCTGTGGCTGTGCTTGACCCGGGTGTCGACGACCAGCAGGCGCATGCCCTCGGCGGCCAGGTCGAAGGGGATCTGCCGCTGGGAGAGGTCGCGGGTGTCGAGGAACAGGGCGTGCCCGCTCTCGCAGCAGGCTGACGCCGTCTGGTCCATGATGCCGACGGGGGCGCCGACGTAGACGTTCTCCGCGCGCTGGCACAGGCGGGCCAGCTGCCAGCCGCGCAGGCCCAGTGCGTACAGGTCGTTGAGGGCGAGGGCGACGACGACCTCCAGGGCCGCCGAGGAGGACAGGCCGGCGCCGGCCGGGACCGTCGAGGCGAGGTGGATGTCGGCGCCGGTCACGGCATGGCCGGCCTCGCGCAGGGCCCAGACGACGCCCGCCGGGTAGGCGGTCCAGTTCTTGTCCGCGCCGGGGGTGAGGGAGTCGACCGTGACCTCCACGACGGGGGCGGCCACGTCGGCGGAGTGCAGGCGCAGGACGCCGTCGTCGCGCCGGGAGACCGCCGCGACCGCGGTGTGCGGCAAGGCGAACGGCATGACGAAGCCGTCGTTGTAGTCGGTGTGCTCACCGATGAGGTTGACCCGGCCCGGTGCCGCCCAGACGCCCTGCGGTTCGGCTCCGTACAGCTCCCGGAATCGCTCGCCGACCGCTCCCGCGGCCGCCTCGCCGGCGATGGACTCGCTCATGCCCTGCCCCTGACTCTTCGTCACCCTGTTTTTCCTGCTCCTGCTTGTCCTGCTACTGCTTGCTCTGCCGCTGCTTGCTCTGCCGCTGCTGCCGCCGCTGCGCGAACTCCCACGCGTCCGCGACGATCCCGGCGAGGTCCGGGCGGGACGGCTTCCAGCCCAGCTTCTCGTGGGCCGCGGCGGCCGACGCCACCAGGACCGCCGGATCGCCGCCCCGGCGGGGGGCCACGACCTCGGGGATCGGGTGGCCGGTGACCCGGCGGACCGTCTCGACGACCTCGCGGACCGAGAAGCCGTTGCCGTTGCCGAGGTTGCAGATGAGGTGTTCGCCCCCGGTCGCCGCGGTCAGGGCCAGCAGGTGGGCCTCGGCCAGGTCGGCGACGTGGATGTAGTCGCGGACGCAGGTGCCGTCCGGCGTCGGGTAGTCGTCGCCGTACACGCTGATCGCGTCGCGGCGGCCCTGGGCGACCTGGAGGACGAGCGGGATCAGGTGGGACTCGGGGTCGTGCCGCTCGCCGCAGTGGCCGTAGGCGCCGGCCACGTTGAAGTAGCGCAGGGAGACCGCGCCCAGGCCGTGGGCCGCCGCCTCGCCGGTGATCATGTGGTCGACGGCCAGCTTGGAGGCGCCGTAGGGGTTGGTGGGGCGGGTCGGGGCGGTCTCGACGATCGGGATCTGTTCGGGCTCGCCGTAGGTGGCCGCGGTGGAGGAGAAGACCAGCCGGCGCACGCCCGCCTCGCGCATGGCGCCGAGCAGGGCCATGGTGCCGCCGACGTTGTTGTCCCAGTACTTCTCGGGCTTCAGGACCGACTCGCCGACCTGGGAGAACGCGGCGAAGTGCAGGACGCCGTCGAAGGAGGCGTCGAGCCAGGTGGCGGCGTCCTGGATGTCGCCCTCGACGAAGGAAGCACCGGCCGGGACGGCCTCGCGCACGCCGGTGGAGAGGTTGTCGAGGACGACGACCTCGTGGCCCGCCTCCAGCAGATGCTGGGCGACGACGCTGCCCACATAGCCCGCGCCGCCGGTGACCAAGTACTTCCCGCTCATGAACTCGCTACCTCTCGCAGTCGCTCGGCCGCGCGCTCCGGCGGCACGTCGTTGATGAACACGTTCATGCCGGACTCGGAGCCCGCGAGGAACTTCAGCTTGCCGGATGTACGGCGAATGGTGAAAAGCTCGAGGTGGAGCGCGAAGTCGTCGCGGGTGACCCCGTCGAACTCCTCCAGCGCGCCGAACGGGGCCTGGTGCCAGGCCGCGATGTACGGGGTCGGGGACTCACCCTCGCCGAAGATCCGGTCGAACCGCCGCAACAGTTCCAGATAGACCTGGGGAAACTCCGTGCGTGCCGCCTCGTCGAGCCCGAGCAGGTCGGGCACCCGGCGCTTGGGATACAGGTGGACCTCGTAGGGCCAGTGCGCGGCGTACGGCACGTAGGCGACCCAGTGGTCACTCTCCAGGACGACCCGCTCCCCCGCCCGTTCCTCCGCCAGGACGGTGTCGAACAGGTTTGCCCCGCCGGTCACCTCCTTGTGTGCGGCCACTTGGCGGAGCATCAGGGAGGTGCGGGGGGTGGTGAAGGGGTAGGCGTAGATCTGCCCGTGCGGGTGCTGGAGGGTGACGCCGATCTCGGCCCCCCGGTTCTCGAAGCAGAACACCTGCTCGACGGAGGGCAGATGGGACAGTTCCGACGTCCTGTCCGTCCACGCGTCCAGGACCAGGCGCGCCTGCTCCTCGCCCAGGGAGCCGAAGGAGGCGTGGTGGTCGGAGGTGAAGCAGACGACCTCGCAGCGGCCGGAGTCGCCGGCCAGGGAGGGGAAGCGGTTCTCGAAGACCACGACGTCGTACGAGGAGTCCGGGATCTCGCTGAGCCGGTCGCCCTCGGAGGGGCACAGGGGGCATTCGTCGGCCGGCGGGTGGTAGGTGCGGCCCTGGCGGTGGGAGGCGACGGCCACGGAGTCGCCGAGCAGCGGATCGCGGCGGATCTCGGACGTCGTGACGGTGGCGTCCAGCGGGCGGCGGTCGGCCGCGTCGCGCACGGTGTCGTCACTGAGGTCGTAGTAGATGAGTTCGCGACCGTCGGCCAGTCGGGTCGAGGTCTTCTTCACGCCGGACGCTCCATTCGAGCCGTTCACTGCACGGTCTTCGCTGCACGGTCTTCACAGCACCGTCTTCGCACTGTTCCAACATAACCCAACACACCAAAACACAACTCACCTCAACCGCCCCCCTCACAATCAAACAAAGAGCATCAGCGGAAGTGTTCAATCAGTGAACGCGGAGGCGTAGGTTCCGCGACGTATCGGTTCGCGCAACGAAGCGAGTACTCCATGCAGACCCCCACACATCTGCCTGCACCCTTCACCCTCCACCTCACTCCCCCCACCGGCCTCACCGGGCCCACCCTCTCCACCAGCCCCGCCGGCCCGCTCCACCTCGCCGCCGAGCTGCGGCTCCCCACCAACTGGCTCGACTACCTGATCCTCGTGATCTACTTCATCGTCGTCCTCGGCATCGGCTTCGCGGCCCGCCGGTCCGTGAAAACCAGCCTCGACTTCTTCCTGTCCGGCCGCTCCCTGCCCGCCTGGGTCACCGGTCTGGCCTTCGTCGCCGCCAACCTGGGCGCCACCGAGATCCTGGGCATGGCCGCCAACAGCGCGCAGTACGGCGTCTACACCACGCACTGGTACTGGATCGGCGCCATCCCGGCGATGGTCTTCCTCGGCCTGGTGATGATGCCGTTCTACTACGGCTCCAAGGTCCGCTCGGTCCCCGAGTTCCTGCTGATGCGCTTCGACAAGGCGGCCCACCTGCTCAGCTCGATCCTGTTCGCCTGCGCGGCCATCCTCATCGCCGGCGTCAACCTCTACGCGCTGGCGATCGTGGTCGAGGCGCTGCTGGGCTGGCCGCAGTGGGTGGCCATCGTGGTCGCCGGCTTCTTCGTCCTGGCGTACATCACCCTCGGCGGCCTCTCCTCGGCCATCTACAACGAGGTGCTGCAGTTCTTCGTCATCCTCGCGGCGCTCATCCCGATCACCGTGCTCGGGCTGAGGAGCGTCGGCGGCTGGGACGGGCTGTCCGACTCCCTCACCAAGTCCCACGGCGCCGACTTCATGACCTCCTGGGGCGGCACCGGAATCGGCAGCGCCAACCCGCTCGGCGCCAACTGGCTGACCATCGTCCTCGGCCTCGGCTTCGTCCTGTCCTTCGGCTACTGGACGACCAACTTCGCCGAGGTACAGCGCGCCCTGTCCGCGAAGAACCTCTCCGCGGCCCAGCGCACCCCGCTCATCGCCGCGTACCCGAAGATCTTCATCGTCTTCATCGTGATGATCCCGGGCCTGGTCGCGGCCGTTCTGGTGCCCAACATCGGCACCCCGAAATCGGATCTCCAGTACAACGACGCGATCCCGTACCTCATGTCCCAGCTGCTGCCCAACGGTGTCCTGGGCATCGCGGTGACCGGCCTGCTGGCCGCGTTCATGGCGGGCATGGCGGCCAACATCTCGTCCTTCAACACGGTGTTCACCACCGATATCTGGGCACGGTACGTGGAGAAGGGCCGCGAGGACGGGTACTACGTCCGCTTCGGCCGGCTGATCACCGTGGTCGGGGTCCTGGCGTCGATCGGCACGGCCTTCCTGGCCTCGTCGTTCTCGAACATCATGAGCTACCTCCAGACACTGTTCTCCTTCTTCAACGTGCCGATGTTCGTGGTCTTCATCATCGGCATGTTCTGGAAGCGGGCGTCGATGAAGTCCGGCTTCTGGGGGCTGATCGCCGGCACCACCGCCGCGATGATCAACTACTTCGTCCTCTACAAGCAGGGCATCGTCGGCATCCCCACCGACCAGGGCGCCAACTTCGTCTCCGCGATCGCGGGCTTCGTCGCCGGCGCGGTGGTCATGGTCGCGGTGACGCTGTTCACCGCGCCCAAGCCGGCCGAGGACCTCCAGGGCCTGGTCTACGGCACCACCTCGCCCGGCATGGCCGAGCCGCCCGCCGAGGGCGACGACGCCTGGTACCGCAGGCCGGCGCTGCTCGGCTGGGGTGCGGTGATCCTGGCGGCCGCCTGCTACATCCCGTTCTCGTTCTGACCACGTTCCGACCGGGGAGTTTGAGAGACCATGTCCGAGCACCACTCCGCATCCCCGTCCGGCTCCTCGTCCGGACGCGACTCCTCGCGCCGCTCGGCGCACTATTCGGACAAGGACCTCCAGGAGGAGGTCTCCGAACTGCAGACCAAGTCCACGACCGCCGCCCGTCTCTTCGACATCCGCCGCCTCATCGGCGGCCTGTTCGTGGTGTACGGCGTCATCGTCACGATCGCGGGCATCACCGCGTCCGACGCGGACATCGACAAGGCCCAGGGCGTCAACATCAACCTGTGGACCGGCCTGGGCATGCTGGCCCTGGGCCTGTTCTTCCTCGTCTGGCTGAAGCTGCGGCCCACCGCTCCGCCGACCCCGGACATCACGGACGCCGTACCGGAGGAACAGCGGGGCGACTGAGCACCCGCGCTCGGCGGGACGCGTGTGGAGGCGCGTCCCGCCCCGCGAGCGCCCTCACTCCTCGGGCGACGATGTCCCCCGCACCGGGCCCGCCCGGTCCAGCAGCCCCGTCCGGGCGGCCAGCGCCGCAGCCTCCAGCCGGGAGCCCACGCCGAGTTTCATCAGGACGCGCTGTACATGCGTCCGCGCCGTGGACGGTGCTATGCCCATGCCCGCCGCGATCAGCCGGGTGTCCTCGCCCTCGGCGACCCGGACCAGGACCTCCACCTCCCGCGGGGTCAGCATCCGCAGCAGCCGCTGGCCCTCGTCGTCCGGCTGGACCGCCGGGTTCAGCAGTTCACCGAACGCGCTCTGCAACAGTTGCGGCGCCACCGCGGCCTCCCCCGCCCGCGCCTTCATGATCGCCCGTTCGACGCCCTCGATGCGTTCGTCGTGCCGCACATAGCCGGACGCGCCCGCCGCGAACGCCGCCGCGATCCCGCGGGGGCTGGGCACCGGGCCCAGCACCAGCACCGCCACCTGCGGCCGTTCGCGCTTGATCTTCACCACCGGGTCGAAGATCCCGGGCTCCGCCGGTGCCGCCGTCCCCAGCAGGCACACCTCCGGCGCTCTGCTGATCACCAGATCAGCCGCCCCCGCCACCGGTGCCGCCGCGGCCAGCACCCGGTGCCCCCGCAGCTTCAACGCCGAGGCCAACGCCTCCGCGAGCAGCCGGTGGTCGTCGACCACCATCAACCGCACGCCCATCGATCATCCCCCCAAACCGCGAGCGCACCCCCGTGCGCCGCCTCCCCGTCCGGTCCCGGAAGCTACACGCTTGTTCGACGTCACGCTCCCCCTACCGGCGAGAATCGCCCCGGATCGCCGAAATTCTCGCATTCGTCGGCCATGGGCATCCGATGAACGGTACGCGCACGGCCCCGCCCCTGAACAGGGGCGGGGCCGTGCGAACGGGCCTCACGAGCGGGCCGGGGAACGCACCGGAAGCAGACCGGAGCGGGCCGAAGAACGATCAGCCGGTACCGAAAGCGATCGCCAGGTACTCCTTGCCGCCCGACGACGACTCGCTGGCGTACACGTCCGACATGTACAGGCGGCCCTGCGAGTACAGGATCTCGGAGTACTCGGGCGACATCCGCGTCTCCACGCCCCGCACGGACTCCGTCGCCGGGTTCTCCAGCAGCTTCGTCTCCTTGAAGGAACCGCCGTCGATGCTCACGATCTGCCCGCCCTGGTCGTAGGGCGGACGCTTGTACGCGATGACGCTGCCACCGTCCATTCGCAGCGGGACGATCACGTAGCCGTCGCCCGCGTCGGCGCGCTGGCCGGTCTGCTTGCCGGTGGACAGGTCGAAGGCGACGATCTCGTTGCTCCGGCCGTACTTGCCCGAGCTCTCGCCCTCCTCGGTCGCGATGTACAGGCGGTCGTTGCCGACGGTCACTCCGCTGCAGTGCTCGATTTTCATGATGCCGTCGCAGCGGGCCCCGAACTCCTCGCCGGGCGCGGAGATGCGGGTCCGCAGCTCGCCGCTCTTGTTGTCGATGGAGAAGAAGTCCGAGATGCCGCTGCCGTCACCGGCGGAGTCGCCGACGTCGGCCGCCACGACCAGCGGGTCGGTGGACACCACGGCCGCGTAGTCGATGCCCTCGGACATCTTGTACTCCGAGATCACCTTCCCGTCCTTCGGGTCGATGGTCTGGATGTGCAGCTGCCGCTGGTCGTACGAGCCGCACTTGCGCACCGCGACCATCTTCGGGCCGCCGCCGTACCCGGAGTCGTAGCAGGCGTCGGACGTCTTGGGTGCCCACAGGGGCTTGCCGGACGTGATGTCCCAGGCGGCGCCGCCGCTGGTGCTGCCCGCCGCGACGGTGTTCCCGCTGAGGGTGACGTTGTTGAAGCTGATCTCCTGGGTGCCGGACTTGGCCGTCCCGGACCACAGCTTCTCGCCGGTGGCGAGGTCGAAGGCCGCGACCTGTGTGCAGCTCTGCGGAACGGTCTTGGTCGGCATCGCCGGCTTGTAGATGATCGCCGTCCTGCCGTCCTCGGTGGCGTGGTCGCTGGCCTCGCACACCGGCCCGGGCAGATCGAGCGTCCACAGCTCGCTGCCCTTGGCGGCGTCGTAACCGACGACCTCGGCGACGCCGCTCTTGGCGTACACCTTGTCGGTCAGCCAGGAGCCTGAAGTGACGATGGTCGTGGCGTCCTTCGGGACTTTCGGCGCCGGCACCTGGAAGAGGACCTCGGCGGAGGGGTCGGCCGGGGCCTTCTCGTCGCCGCCGGTGGTCTCACCGCCGCCGGAGCCGCCGCCCTTGGCGTCCTTCGTGCCGCCGCTGTCGCCGGAGTTCGCGGTGTTCTTCTTCTCGTCGTCGCTGGACGAGGAGTACCAGACACCGGCGCTGATGATCAGGGCGATGGCCACGGCCGCGGCGACGATGATCGCCAGCGACGCGTTGACCTTCCGTCCGCCGCCGGGCTGACCGGGCCCGCCGGGCTGCGGCTGCATCGACACGGTCGGGTGCGGATAGCCGTAGGGCTGCTGTCCGTAGGGCTGCTGTCCGTAGGGCTGCTGACCGTACGGCTGCTGGCCGTACGCACCGGGCTGGCCCGGCTGCGGCTGGCCCGGGTAGCCGTAGCCGGCCGGAGGCTGCTGCGGGTAGCCGTACCCGGGCGGCGTCTGCGGACCACCCGGCACCGGAGCGGCCGGCGGCGGGGTCTGCGGGGCCGCCTGGGGCGACTGCTGCGGGGGCTGGGGGGCCTGCGGGTAGCCGTAGCCCGGTTCCGGGGTCTTGCTGAGGTCGGAGTCGCCCGGTGCGGACGGGGGCTGCTGCGGCTGCGAGGGCTGCTGCCGGGCGACCTGCCGCTGGGGGCGGCGGCGCAGCGGGTCCTCGCCCG
>NZ_JBHSOA010000127.1:28501-59530 GCF_042655885.1 Streptomyces chlorus | reverse complement strand
GCAGGCGGTTGGCGATGCGGGGCGTGCCCCGGGAGCGGCCGGCGATCTCCGTGGCGCCCTCGGCCTCTATCCCGACGTCCAGGAGGCTTGCCGAGCGGTGGACGACCCGCTCCAGCTCGGGGGGCTCGTAGAACTCCATGTGCGCGGTGAAGCCGAAGCGGTCGCGCAGCGGGGGTGGCAACAGGCCCGCGCGCGTAGTGGCGCCGACCAGGGTGAACGGGGGCAGTTCGAGGGGGATGGCGGTGGCGCCGGGGCCCTTGCCGACGATGACGTCGACGCGGAAGTCCTCCATCGCCATGTAGAGCATCTCCTCGGCGGGCCGGGACATCCGGTGGATCTCGTCGAGGAACAGGACCTCGCCCTCCTGGAGGGAGGAGAGGATCGCGGCCAGGTCGCCCGCGTGCTGGATGGCCGGTCCCGAGGTGATGCGGAGGGGGGCTTCCATCTCGGCCGCGATGATCATGGAGAGGGTGGTCTTGCCGAGGCCGGGGGCGCCGGAGAGCAGCACGTGGTCGGCGGTGGCGCCGCGCGCGCGTGCGGCACGCAGCACCAGGTCGAGCTGCTCGCGGACCTTCTCCTGGCCGATGAACTCGTCCAGGTCCTTGGGGCGCAGGGCGGCCTCGACGGCCTGGTCCTCCCCGTCGGCGACAGACCCCACCAGCCGCTCGGCGGCCGTGGGGTCGGTCGTGTCGTCCCAGTTCACTGAAAGTCTCCTAGCCGGGTGGGGCGGGGCGGTACGAGAGATGCGGGGGGGGGGAGGGTGGTACGGGCTAGCGAGCGCGGTTCAGCGTCTGCAGGGCCGCCTTCAACAGCGCGCCCACCTGGGGTGTGCCCTCGGCGGCCTCGGCGGCGGGGGTGACGGCGGCGACGGCCTCGTCGGCCTCGCGCGTCGCATAGCCGAGGCCGATCAGGGCGGCGTGCAGCTGGTCGTGCCAGCCCGCGGTGACGGGGCTCGCGGCGGTCGCCGCGCCCACCGGTGCGCCGAGGCGGTCCTTCAGATCCAGCAGCAGCTTCTGGGCGCCTTTCTTGCCGATACCGGGGACGGCGACGAGCGCCTTCTCGTCGGCGGTCGCGACGGCCCGGCGCAGCGCGTCCGGGGTGTGCACGGCCAGCATGGCCTGGGCGAGGCGGGGGCCGACGCCGCTGGCGGTCTGCAGCAGTTCGAAGGTCTGCCGCTCGTCGTCGTCCGCGAAGCCGTAGAGGGTGAGCGAGTCCTCGCGTACGACGAGGGAGGTGGCGAGCCGGGCGGGCTGGCCGACGCGCAGCGTGGAGAGCGTGTTCGGCGTGCACTGGACGGCCATGCCGACGCCGCCGACCTCGACGACCGCGACGTCGGGTGCGAGTGCGGCGACCGTGCCGCTGACGAAGGCAATCATGCGGTGCGCCCCTTCGATGGGTTGGGCGATGGGTTCGGTGCGGGATTCGGCGAGGGGATCGGTGCTGTGGGTTTTCTCGGGCCGGACGCTCTCGAGGCGGCCGTGCGCCCAGTGGTCGTGCGCTGGGCGGTGCGCGGAGCGGTGCGTGAGGCATGCAGGGCGGCGGCCTGCTGGAGCCGGTTCTGCGCGGGGGCCCGCCAGATGTGGCAGATGGCGAGGGCGAGGGCGTCTGCCGCGTCGGCGGGCTTCGGGGGCGCGTCGAGCCGCAGCAGACGGGTGACCATCGCACCGACCTGTGCCTTGTCCGCGCGCCCTGAACCGGTCACGGCTGCCTTGACCTCGCTGGGGGTGTGCAGGGCGACGGGGATCCCTCGGCGGGAGGCGCACAGCAGGGCGACGGCGCTCGCCTGGGCGGTGCCCATCACCGTCCGGACGTTGTGCTGGCTGAAGACGCGCTCGACGGCGACGAACTCCGGCCGGTACTCGTCCAGCCACTGCTCGAGGCCCTGCTCGACGGCGACGAGACGGTGACCGAGGTCGGCGTCGGTGGGCGTGCGCACGACGCCCGCACCGAGCATGGTCAGCGGTCGCCCGGCGACCCCTTCGACCACCCCGACACCGCACCTCGTCAGCCCCGGGTCCACCCCCAGTACGCGCACCCTGCACCTTCCCCTCTCTGCGGCTGATCCGCCGCCGCTCTCGCGGACCTGGCTGATCGCCGTCGGGGTTCCTCGATCGATGGTTGTGGTCCGCGGACGGTGATCCTTGACGTACGCCAGGCTATCGGCTGCCACTGACAGGAGCGGCGGGCCGGTGAGGACGTGTCCCCATCGGCCCGCCGGAATCGCCGAGCACGCGGCAGCACTACACGTCGACCTTCTCCATGATCTCGTCGCTCACGTCGAAGTTGGCGAAGACGTTCTGCACGTCGTCGCTGTCCTCCAGCGCGTCGATCAGCTTGAAGATCTTCTTGGCGCCCTCCTCGTCCAGCTCGACCTGCATGGTCGGGACGAAGTTGGCCTCGGCGGAGTCGTAGTCGATCCCGGCGTCCTGCAGAGCGGTACGGACCTCGACCAGGTCGGTGGCCTCGCTGAGCACCTCGAAGGACTCACCGAGGTCGTTGACCTCCTCGGCGCCCGCGTCCAGGACTGCGGTGAGCACGTCGTCCTCGGTCAGCTCGCCCTTGGGGACGATCACGACACCCTTGCGGTGGAACAGGTACGACACCGAGCCCGGGTCAGCCATCGAGCCGCTGTTGCGGGTCATCGCGACGCGCACGTCGGAGGCGGCACGGTTGCGGTTGTCGGTGAGACACTCGATGAGCACCGCGACGCCGTTCGGGCCGTAGCCCTCGTACATGATCGTCTCGTAGTCGGCGCCACCGGCCTCGAGACCGCCACCGCGCTTGATGGCGGAGTCGATGTTCTTGTTCGGTACCGACTGTTTCTTGGCCTTCTGAACGGCGTCGTAGAGGGTCGGGTTACCCTCCAGATCGACACCGCCCATACGCGCGGCGACCTCGATGTTCTTGATCAGCTTCGCGAAGAGTTTGCCGCGTTTGGCGTCGATCACGGCCTTCTTGTGCTTCGTCGTGGCCCATTTAGAGTGGCCGGACATCTGCCTGTCTCCTTCGCGTAACCCATCTCTGCAACGAACGCAGGAATCCTACAAGGAAGCGGCCGTCCGGTACCCGCGCGCCATGTCGACGAACAGGCCGTGCACCCGGTGATCGCCTGTCAGTTCCGGGTGGAACGACGTGGCCAGCGCGTTGCCCTGGCGGACGGCGACGATGTGGCCGTCGTGCTCGGCGATCACCTCCGCACCGGCGCCGACGGACTCGACCCAGGGGGCGCGGATGAAGACCCCGTGCACGGGGCCGCCCTCGATGCCCCTGACGTCGACCGTCGCCTCGAACGACTCGTTCTGCCGTCCGAACGCGTTGCGGCGCACGATCATATCGACGCCGCCCACGGTCTCCTGACCGGAGCGCGGGTCGAGGATCTTGTCGGCGAGCAGGATCATCCCGGCGCAGGTGCCGTAGACCGGCATGCCGTCCCGCACGCGTGCGCGCAGGGGCTCCATCAGGCCGAACAGGACGGCCAGCTTGGAGATGGTGGTGGACTCCCCGCCGGGGAGGACCAGGCCGTCGACCTCGGCGAGTTCCTCCGGGCGCCGCACCGGCCTGGCGACGGCGTCGGCCGCGGCCAGGGCGACAAGGTGCTCCCGTACGTCGCCCTGGAGGGCCAGGACACCGATGACGATGTCGCTCATGCCCGGGGCCTACCAGCCGCGGTTGGCGTAGCGCTCGGCCTCGGGGAGGGTGTCGCAGTTGATGCCGACCATGGCCTCGCCGAGGTTGCGGGACGCGTCCGCAATCACCTTGGGGTCATCGTGGAAGGTGGTCGCCCTGACGATGGCGGCGGCCCGCTTGGCCGGGTCGCCGGACTTGAAGATGCCGGAGCCGACGAAGACGCCCTCGGCACCGAGCTGACGCATCAGGGCAGCGTCGGCGGGGGTGGCGACACCACCCGCGGAGAACAGCACGACCGGCAGCTTGCCCAGCTCGGCGACCTCCTTGACCAGCTCGTACGGGGCGCGCAGCTCCTTGGCGGCGGCGTACAGCTCGTGGTTGTCGAAGCCGCGCAGCCGGGCGATCTCGTTCTTGATCTGGCGCAGGTGGCGCACGGCCTCGACGACGTTGCCGGTGCCGGCCTCGCCCTTGGAGCGGATCATCGCGGCGCCCTCGGCGATGCGGCGCAGGGCCTCGCCGAGGTTGGTGGCGCCGCAGACGAAGGGGGTGGTGAACGACCACTTGTCGGAGTGGTTGACCTCGTCGGCCGGGGTGAGGACCTCGGACTCGTCGATGTAGTCGACGCCGAGCGACTGCAGCACCTGCGCCTCGACGAAGTGGCCGATGCGGGACTTGGCCATGACCGGGATGGAGACGGCCGCGATGATGTCCTCGATCATGTCCGGGTCGGACATACGGGCCACGCCGCCGTCCTTGCGGATGTCGGCGGGGACCCGCTCCAGTGCCATGACGGCGACGGCGCCCGCGTCCTCGGCGATCTTCGCCTGCTCCGGCGTCACGACGTCCATGATCACGCCGCCCTTGAGCTGCTCGGCCATCCCGCGCTTCACACGGGCGGTGCCGGTCTCGGGACCCTGGTTTTCGGAAAGCGTGCTGGACACGAGTGACCTCACTGATGACGAAGAGGGGGTTTCTGCACTACTGAGGAAACGTGAACGGACCAGTCCACAGCAAGAGCCAATGGAGAGGCGGTGGATCGTTTTGGGCGGAGCTCCCGGTCGCCCTCCCGGTGAGTGCCGCCGGTCAGGCCGCGCGTTCGATCAGGGCGGCCGGGGGTTCGTCGTCCATTTCGAACGCCATAGGGAACGGCGCGTGTCCCGCCAGCCGGAACCAGCGCACCTTCCGGTGCCGGCGCAGGGCGCGTGCGGCCCGTACGGCGTCGTTGTGGAAACGGCGGGCCATGGGCACCCTACGGACGGCCTCGGCGAGTTCCACGGCCGCGTTCTCTCCCCCGGGCACCTCCCTGACCACGTCCACCTGCTGCGACTCGGCGAAAACGGCCCGCAGCGCCTGGCTCAGTTCACTCTCGGCGACCTCCCGCTGCTCCTCCACCGTCTGCCGCGCGGCATGCGCGGCCTCGTAGAGCACGATCGAGGCGGCGGGATCGAGCACCCCTGACGTGGCCAGTTCCTGGGCCACAGAGGCGCGGCGCAGCAACTGCGCGTCCAGTGCGGCGCGGGCGGCGTCGATCCGGGCGTGCAGCCGGTCCAGCCGCCCCGCCGTCCAGCTCAGGTAGAGGCCGATCGCGACGAGGGCGACAAGGATCCAGATCAGGGTTGCGGTCACGGGCGGCAAGGCTACCGGGGCGCCGCGCCGGCCCGGCCGAGCGCCCGGGGCGCCCCGGACGCCGACGCCCTCGCTCGTCGCCGTTCACCGGAGGTACGGGCTGTCATGGCCGGGCCCGGCCGAACAGCTGCCCTCAGTCCCTCGCCGGCCCGAAGCGCGACCACAGCCCCGTCGTCCGCTCGTCGGCCGCCACCGCCGCCGCTCCGGCGGTCACCGTCTCGTAGACGGACATGATGTCCGCGCCGACGGTCGACCAGTCGAAGCGGCGGACGTGGGCGCTGCCCCGCTCGCGCAGCTTCGCGCGCCGCTCCGGGTCTCCCAGGAGGCGCACCGCCGCCTCGGCGAGCGCGTCGGCGTCCTCGTTGGGGAACAGTTCGCCGGCCGCCCCCCGGTCGAGCACCTGGGCGAAGGCATCCAGATCGGAGGCGAGCACCGGCGCCCCCGCGGACATCGCCTCGACCAGGATGATGCCGAAGCTCTCGCCACCGGTGTTGGGCGCCACGTACAGGTCGACGCTGCGCAGGAGGCGGGCCTTGTCCTCGTCGCTGACCATGCCGAGGAACTCGACCCGGGAACGGAGTTCGGCGGGCAGGCTCTGCACCGCCTCCTTCTCGTCGCCGCGCCCCGCGACCAGCAGCCGCGTCTGCGGGCGGGCGGCGAGGATCTTCGGCAGGGCGCGCATCAGCACCGGCAGGCCCTTGCGGGACTCGTCGATGCGGCCGATGAAGCCGATCGTGTCGCCCTGCCACGCGGGCTCGGGCTCGGCGCGGGCGAAGAAGTCGACGTCCACCCCGTTCGGGATCACCACCGCGTCGCCGCCGAGGTGTTCGACGAGCGTGCGGCGGGCGTACTCGCTCACCGCGATCCGCGCGCTGATCTTCTCCAGCGCCGCCTGCAGGATGGAGTACGCGGCGACCATGGCCCTGGAGCGCGGGTTGGACGTGTGGAAGGTGGCGACGATGGGTCCCTGGGCCGCCCAGCAGGCCAGCAGGCCGAGCGAGGGCGAGGTCGGCTCGTGGATGTGGATCACGTCGAAGGCGCCCTCGTGCAGCCAGCGGCGCACCCGGGCCGCCGACAGGAAGCCGAAGTTGAGCCGGGCCACCGAGCCGTTGTACGGCACCGGCACCGCGCGGCCGGCCGAGACGACGTACGGCGGCAGCGGGGTCTCGTCGTCGGCCGGGGCGAGGACGGACACCTCGTGGCCGAGGCGGATGAAGTACTCGGCCAGATCACGGATGTGGAACTGGACGCCTCCCGGTACGTCCCAGGAATACGGGCAGACGATGCCGATCCTCACAGGGTCCCCTCCCGGGCGTCCTGCTCGGGGTCCCGCGCGGGATCGAGATCCTTGAGCCACAAGCGCTGCAGCATGTGCCAGTCCTCCGGGTGGTCGGCGATCCCCGTGGCGAAGGCGTCGGCCAGCGCCTGTGTCATGACAGACGTCTTCTCGGCCCGCGTACCCGACTCGGGAACCGGGACCGCTGGATGGACCCGGCCCCGCATCACGGGCGAGTCGTCGTACCAGAGCGTCGCCGGCAGCAGCAGCGCCCCGGTGTGCTGGGCGAGCAGGGCGGGACCGGCCGGCATCCGCGCGGTCTCCCCGAAGAACTCGACCTCCACGCCGGAGGCCGACAGATCACGGTCGGCGACCAGGCAGACCAGTCCCCCGTCGCGCAGCCGCCGGGCCAGCGTGCCGAACGCACTGCCGCCGCTGTGCGGGAGCACCTCCATGCCGAGGCCCTCGCGGTAGGCGACGAAGCGGTCGTACAGCGTCTCCGGCTTCAGGCGCTCGGCGACGGTGGTGAACGGAATGCCGAGCCCGGTGGTGGCCCAGGCGCCCGCGAGATCCCAGTTGGCGAGGTGCGGCAGCGCGAGGACGACGCCCTTGCCGGCCGCCATGCCGTCGGTCAGGCGGTGGATGTCCTTGATGTCGATGCCGTTCGCGATGCGCTCCGGGCTCCAGGCGGGCAGCCGGAAGGACTCCATCCAGTACCGCAGGTACGAACGCATGCCCGCACGGGACAGTTCGGCGAGCCGCTCGGGGCTCGCGTCGGGCACCACGCGCGCGTAGTTGCCCTCCAGCCGGAGCACGCCCCGGCCGCGCCGCTTCCAGGCGATGTCGGCGATGGTCCGGCCGAGCCGCACGGCGACGGGTTCGGGGAGCTTCTTGACGGTGGCCCAGCCGGCGCCGTACAGAGCGTCGCTCAGGCGGTCCCGCGCGCTCACTTCGCGGCCCCGCTCCCGCGGGCCTCCTGCTCCCCGGTGGCCTCCTGCTCCTCCACGGCCTCCGCGGCCTCCGCCTCGGCGGACTCCCGGCGCACCGTGACGACCCGCTGGATCAGCGTGATCAGGCTGCCGACGGCGACGATCCACAGGGCGACCGGCAGCAGGTACTGGATGCCGGGCACGCCGAACGCGTGCAGGCCCGCCAGGCCGGCCGCGACCAGGGAGATGACGAGCCGCTCGGCCCGCTCGATCAGCCCGTTCACGGCCACCGGCAGTCCGATCGACTCGCCGCGCGCCTTGGTGTACGACACCACCTGGCCGCTGGCCAGGCAGAAGATCGACACGGCGCACAGGACGATGTCGTCGCCTCCGCCCGCGTACCACAGGGCGAAGCCGCCGAAGACGGCCCCGTCGGCGACCCGGTCGAGGGTGGAGTCGAGGAAGGCTCCCCAGCGGCTGGAACGGCCCAGCTGGCGGGCCATGTTGCCGTCGACGAGGTCGGAGAACACGAACAGCGTGATCACGACCGTGCCCCAGAAGAACTCGCCCATGGGGTAGAAGACCAGCGCGCCCGCGACCACACCGGCGGTGCCGATGAGCGTGACCGTGTCCGGGCTGACCCCCCGCCGGATGAGAAACGCGGCGAACGGTGTGAGGACACGCGTGAAGAATGCACGCGCGTACTTGTTCAGCATGGCCTTCCCGACGGTCGGTGTGGCCGTGTGGCCCCACTGGCCACCGGCTGGCCCATCGTAGTCACGCGTGCGTGTGACCGACGGCCGGGCACCCGAGGGCCCGGTAGGGGAACCGCCGTCACACGGATCCGCGGACCGGACAGGGCCGAAAGCAAAGCCATGGCCGGGTCCGGGGCCGGCATCGGGACGCCCGGAGGCACGGTCGGGCAGCGCCGGAAGGCGGGATCGCGTCCTTCGTATGGACGCACCGTGACGGGAGTGGAAAGCTCGAAGGACCGCGGGCGTCGCCGGAGCCGTCACCGCTCGGGGTGCCCCCGGGGCCGGTCCCGGGGAGGATCCGCGAGTCCGCGCCCACAGTGACCTCACCGTGCACGGGAGGCAGGACCATGGGCGACAAGGCGTACACACACACCGGAGCCGCCGGAAGGGCACAGGCGGCCGACCACCCCACGTCCGTACGGAATGTGGTGCTGGTCGGCCACTCCGGATCGGGCAAGACGACCTTGGTGGAGGCTCTCGCACTGACCACGGGAGCCGTGAAGCGGGCGGGCCGAGTGGAGGACGGCGGCACCGTCTCCGACTACGACGACATCGAGCACCGGCAGCAGCGCTCGGTACAGCTCTCCCTGGTGCCCCTCGCATGGGACGGCATCAAGATCAACCTGTTGGACACTCCCGGATACGCCGACTTCGTCGGTGAACTCAGGGCCGGTCTGCGAGCGGCGGACGCGGCCCTCTTCGTCGTCTCGGCCTCCGACGGGGTGGACGGCTCGACCCGCATGGTGTGGGACGAGTGCGCGGCCGTCGGCATGCCGCGGGCCATCGTCGTCACGCACCTGGAGGCGGCACGCGCGGACTTCACCGAGATGACGCGCGTGTGCGCCCAGACGTTCGGCGGGGACGATCCCGACGCCGTAGTGCCGTTGTACCTGCCGCTGCACGGTCCGGAGGGACCCGACGGGCACGCGCCCGTGACGGGCCTGATCGGGCTGCTGACCCAGAAGCTGTTCGACTACTCGTCCGGCGGGCGCGAGGAGCACGAGCCCGACCCGGACCGGCTGCCGCTGATCGAGGCGGCCCGCAACCGGCTGATCGAGGGGATCATCGCGGAGAGCGAGGACGAAACCCTCATGGACCGCTACCTCGGCGGCGAGCCGTGCGACGTCAAGACCCTGATCGAGGACCTGGAGAAGGCCGTCGCGCGCGGTGTGTTCTTCCCCGTCCTCGCCGCCGCCCCCGCGGCCGAGGGCGCCCGCCAGGGCCTCGGCACGGTCGAACTGCTGGGGCTGATCACCGGCGGTTTCCCGACCCCGCTGGAACACGGCACACCGCGGGTGACCACCGTCGACGGCACACCGCGCGAGCTGAACCCGTGCGACCCCGACGCCCCGCTGGTCGCGGAGGTCGTCAAGACGTCGTCCGACCCGTACGTCGGGCGGCTCTCGCTGATCCGGCTGTTCTCCGGAACCCTGCGCGCCGACCAGACGGTGCACGTCTCGGGGCACGGACTGGCCGACCGGGGCCACGAGGACCACGACGTCGACGAACGGATCGGTGCCCTGTCCACACCGTTCGGCAAGCAGCAGCGCCCGGTGTCCCACGTCATCGCGGGCGATCTCGCGTGCGTGGCGAAGCTGGGCCGCGCGGAGACCGGGGACACCCTGTCCGCCAAGGACGACCCCCTGCTGATGGAACCCTGGGAGATGCCCGACCCGCTGTTGCCCCTGGCCATCCGGGCGCACAGCAAACCGGACGAGGACAAGCTCTCGCAGGGACTGGCCCGCCTCGTCGCGGAGGACCCCACCATGCGTCTGGAGCACAACCAGGACACCCGCCAGGTGGTCCTGTGGTGTCTGGGCGAGGCCCACGCGGACGTGGCCCTGGAGCGTCTGCGCAGCCGGTACGGCGTCCAGGTGGACGTCGTGGCCCACCGGGTGCCGCTGCGCGAGACGTTCGGTGACAAGGCCGCCGGGCGCGGACGGCACGTCAAGCAGTCCGGCGGGCACGGGCAGTTCGCGATCTGCGAGATCGACGTGGAGCCGCTGCCGGGCGGTTCGGGCATCGAGTTCGTGGACAAGGTCGTCGGCGGCGCGGTGCCGCGGCAGTTCATCCCGTCCGTCGAGAAGGGCGTACGGACCCAGGCCGCCAAGGGAGTCGCGGCCGGTCACCCGCTGATCGACGTACGGGTGACGCTGAGGGACGGCAAGGCGCACTCGGTGGACTCCTCCGACGCGGCCTTCCAGACGGCCGGCGCGCTGGCGCTGCGGGAGGCGGCCGCGGACGCGCGGATCAATCTCCTGGAGCCGGTGGCCGAGGTGAACGTCCTGGTCGGTGACGACTACGTGGGCCCGGTGATGAGCGATCTGTCCGGCCGGCGGGGCCGGGTGCTCGGCACCGAGCAGTCGGCGGGCGGCCGCACCCTCATCAGGGCCGAGGTCCCGGAGATCGAGATCGGCCGGTACAGCGTCGATCTGCGATCGCTCTCGCACGGCACCGCGCGCTTCAGCCGCCGGTACGTGCGGCACGAGCCGATGCCGGCGCAGGTCGCCGAACGGGTCCGGGAGGAGGCACTCAGCGCTTGACGACGGACGGCGGCACGTTCCTCCTCATGGCCATGGCTCGGGATTCGGCGCCGGGCGCCCTCGGGACAGTCCCGGCAGCCCCGCGGGCGCCCGCGCACCACCATGCCCGGCCATGCGCCCGGAAGCGGCAAAACGCGCCCCCGAGAGGCCTCACTTCGTACCGGCAGGCGGCTTTCGGCCGTCCACCGACGGACGCCGGTGGCTGCGGATACTCTGAAGACCAGTTCAACAGGTGTGCGCGGCAAGGAAGTCGGGAAGGCCGCAAGACGACAGTCGCGGCGATCGGGGGCGGGAATGACCGTTGAAGGCGGTTACGCGGATTTCTTCGGTCCGCAGGTGCCACGCACCGGCGACGAAGGGCAGACCCCGACGTTCGCACTGGCCTCGGCCGCCTACCGGGACAACGAGGCCGACGAGATACTCAAGGCCAACAGCGAGTGGCACAAGTCGTCCGTCGACAAGCCCCGGATCGCGCTGTTCCGGCCGAATCTGGGCGAGGCGTTCTCCCGGGCGGTCATCGACCGGATGCTGGGTTCCGGGCGGGCACCGCTCATCCAGTCCTTCGGCACCCAGCCGCAGGTCGTCGTGGAGCACAGCCTCGCGGCACACCGCATCCGCAGGGAGCGGGACAACTGGCTCAGCGCCGTGATGGTGCTGTGCGGCCTGCTGTTCCTGCCCGGACTGCTGATCTGGCTGCTGGTCTTCCAGATCCGCACCACCATCGCCAGGCGCGAGGACAAGCGGGCCGGCGCGCTCGCCACCACGCTGCTGGTCGCGATGGGGCTCCTCGCCGTGGTCTTCCTGCTCCGGATGCCCTTCGACGGATTCTGGGGCTGGTACGCGCGCGCTTGTGTCGTCGCCCCGGTGATCGGCTGGTTCTGGGCCAAGCGGATCTGTGAGCGCACGGCACGGGATCTCAGGGAACGCTGGAGCAGCCTCCTCTCCGGCGGCAGCGTGGGCGCCAAGGTGCCCGAGGCGGTGCCGAGCAGCCCCGGCGAGACGGCCGCCGAGGAGCTGCGTCAGTCGCTGGCCCGGCTCAGCGCCGAGCAGCAGTCCAACTCCGTGTTCTACGCCGGGCCCAAGGGGATACTCGGCATGGGCACGCGCTGGGGCAGCTGGCAGCTCGCCGAGGAGCTGCTCCCGATCGACCCGGACCGGGAGATCAACCCGTTCCGCAGCTGGGACGTCATCAAGGCCGTCCACGACCGGCTGCGCATGCTGGAGCGCGGCCCGCTGCACACCGGAGGCTTCCCCAAGCCGACGGTGCGGCACTGGATCGTCACCCCGATCGGGGAGAACGCGGACGGGGTGTCCCGGCCCGACGGCACCGACGTCGAGGCGTACCGGATCAAGCCGCACGCCATACAGGAGATCTGCAACAACCAGCAGTTCGGCGCGGGCGACCGGCACTACCTGGGCGTGCAGTGGACCCTGTGGGACGGCCAGCTGGTCCTCACCATGCTGATCACGGTGACGGTGCTGCACGAGACGCTGCGCATCGAGGTCACCGGGCATGCCCTGGGCCCGGTGCACTCCCTGTTCACGAGCAAGCCGGCGGCCAAGGAGAAGAAGGTCCAGAAGTCGGTCAAGTTCTGGGAGACCCGGACGGTGAAACTCCCGCTGGTCGCCACCGACGAGGTGGTGCGCCTGGCCGCCCGGGCGCCGCTGACCTGGTATCCGCCGCTGCTCTACTGGCTGGGCGGCAAGCTCTCGCTGCCCGAGCCCTTCGGCCTGCGGCACGCCTGGGCGGACAAGCCGTGGCGGCACCGCTTCATGGCCGACGACGCGCTGCGCGCGGCCACGCCGGTCCTGCGGGCGGTGCACTCGGCGGCGATCAAGGTACTGAAGGAGAACGGCGTGGACACGGAGAAGTTCGGTGCCCGCTCGGCGGGCCTGAGCGGAGCCATCCAGGACGCGGCACCCAAGAAGGCCGACGTGTACGACGCGTAGGCCTCCGGCCGTCGTGCAGGGGGTGGGGCGGCCGTCACCCACGGCTGCCCCACCCCCTGCCGGACAGAGAAACGGACGGGTCGGATCACTCCGTCGGCCAGGCCTCCGCGAGCATCTTGCGGGTGTCGCCCAGCAGTTGCGGCAGCACCTTCGTGTGGCCGATCACGGGAAGGAAATTGGTGTCGCCGCCCCAGCGGGGCACGACGTGCTGGTGCAGGTGGGCGGCGATGCCCGCGCCGGCCACGGCGCCCTGGTTCATCCCGATGTTGAAGCCGTGGGCCCCGGAGGCACTGCGCAGGGCGCTCATCGCCTGTTTGGTGAACTCGGCGAGCTCCGCCGTCTCCGCCGTCGTGAGGTCCGTGTAGTCGGCGATGTGGCGGTACGGCACCGTCATCAGGTGGCCGCCCGTGTAGGGGTACAGATTGAGCACGGCGTAGACCAGCTCGCCACGCTTGATGATCAGCCCGTCCTCGTCGGACTTGGCCGGGATGGAGCAGAAGGGACAGCCGTCGTCGGCGCCCGGGCCGCTCGGCTTGTTCTCGCCCTGGATGTAGGCCATCCGGTGGGGCGTCCACAGACGCTGGAACGCGTCCTGCGTGCCCACTCCGATCTGCTGCTCCGGCTCACTCGTCATGCATGCAGCATATGGCGTCGGACTCGGTGGCGGGGAAAGGCCCCCGGGATCTCTCCCGGGGGCCGGAACCCCGCATGCGCGGGGAGCACACATCGTCCGAACCGACGAAATTGGTTGCGTCCGGACCATCCCCGCATCGACGGGGAGACCGCGTCACACCTGAACGCGACGCTCCACCACGTCAACGAGCTTGGCGATGGCCTCGTCACGCGGAATGCCGTTCTCCTGCGAACCGTCGCGGTAGCGGAACGACACGGTGTCCGCGTTCATGTCGTCGTCACCGACGATGATCATGAACGGGACCTTGAGCTTCTGCTGCGTGCGGATCTTCTTCTGCATGCGGTCCGAGGAGGAGTCCACCTCGACCCGCAGGCCCTGCTTCTTCGCGTCCGCGGCGAACTTCTCCAGGTACTCCACATGGGCGTCGCCCACCGGGATGCCCACCGCCTGCACCGGCGCCAGCCACACCGGGAAGGCACCCGCGTAGTGCTCCAGCATCACCGCGAAGAACCGCTCGATCGAGCCGAACAGCGCGCGGTGGATCATGACCGGGCGGGTCTTGGAGCCGTCCGCGGCCGTGTACTCCAGGTCGAAGCGCTCCGGCAGGTTGAAGTCGAGCTGGATGGTCGACATCTGCCAGGTGCGGCCGATCGCGTCGCGGGTCTGGACGGAGATCTTCGGACCGTAGAAGGCGGCGCCGCCCGGGTCCGGGACCAGCGGCAGGCCCTGCGCCTCGGCGACCTGGCGCAGCGTCTCGGTGGCCTCTTCCCAGGCCTCGTCACTCCCCACGAACTTCTCCGGATCCTTGGTGGACAGCTCCAGGTAGAAGTCGGTCAGGCCGTAGTCGCGCAGCAGGCCGAGCACGAAGGTGAGCGTCTTGTCGAGCTCGTCCGCCATCTGCTCGCGGGTGCAGTAGATGTGCGCGTCGTCCTGGGTGAAGCCGCGGGCGCGGGTCAGACCGTGCACGACACCCGACTTCTCGTAGCGGTAGACCGTGCCGAACTCGAAGAGCCTCAAGGGCAGTTCACGGTACGACCGGCCGCGCGCGTCGAAGATCAGGTTGTGCATCGGGCAGTTCATGGGCTTGAGGTAGTAGTCCACGCCCTCGTCGAGTTGCATGGGCGGGTACATGCCGTCGGCGTACCAGTCCAGGTGGCCCGAGGTCTCGAAGAGCTTCCCCTTCGTCGCGTGCGGGGTGTAGACGAACTCGTAACCGGCCTCCTCGTGCTTGCGCCGCGAGTAGTCCTCCATGACCCGGCGGATGATGCCGCCCTTGGGGTGGAAGACGGCGAGGCCGGAGCCGATCTGCTCCGGGATGGAGAACAGGTCCAGCTCGGAGCCGAGCTTGCGGTGGTCGCGCTTCTCGGCCTCGGCGAGGAACTCCAGGTGCGCCTTCAGCTTGTCCTTGGACGGCCAGGCGGTGCCGTAGATGCGCTGGAGCATCGGGTTCTTCTCGCTGCCGCGCCAGTAGGCGGCGGCGTTGCGCATCAGCTTGAACGCCGGGATGTTCCGGGTGGTCGGCAGATGCGGGCCACGGCAGAGATCCCGCCAGCACAGGTCGCCGGTCTTGGCGTCGAGGTTGTCGTAGATCGTCAGCTCGCCGGCGCCGACCTCGACGTCCGCGCCGTCGTCGTGCGACGCGGAGCCCTTGATGCCGATCAGCTCGAGCTTGTACGGCTCGTCGGCGAGCTCCTCGCGGGCGGCGTCGTCGGTCACCACGCGGCGCGAGAAGCGCTGGCCGCGCTTCTGGATCTCCTGCATGCGCTTCTCGACGGCCTTGAGGTCCTCGGGCGTGAACGGCTTCTCGACGTCGAAGTCGTAGTAGAAGCCGTCCTTGACCGGCGGGCCGATGCCCAGCTTGGCCTCGGGGAACAGCTCCTGCACGGCCTGGGCCATGACGTGCGCGGTGGAGTGGCGCAGGATGTCGAGGCCGTCCGGGGACGAGATCTCGACGCCCTCGACGGTCTCGCCGTCCTTGACCTCGTAGGCGAGGTCCTTGAGCTCGCCGGCCACGCGCGCGGCGATGATGGAGCGCTCACCGGCGAAGAGCTCGGCGGCCGTGGTGCCCGTCGTCACCACGCGTTCGTCCCGCTCGGAGTCGCGTTGGATGATCACACGGACGTCTGACACCGGTCTCTCCTGACTGAAGGCTGAGGCTGCGACGCCATACCTGAGCGCACGCATGGGTGCGATCGTACCGACCCGGACCGGTGCGGGTCGAAATCATTGCCCGTGGCCGTATCCGCCGCCGTCACCGCCCGCGTCCCTCGTGCCGTCCCGGTGATCGCCGTCGGCGCCTCATGCCTCGCCGGAGAGGACCGCGGTTTCCGCGACGCGGTGGCGTCGCCGGTGTCACCCGCGCAGTGGGCCGCCGCTTCGTGTTCCGTCCGGAGCGCCTGTCCCCCGGCGAGCTCCCCATCCCGCAGGTGGTGTGGCACGCGGGCCAGGTCCGGGGCCTTCAAGCCTGGTTCGCCCGCAACGGCACCCCGGGGCCGGTCGACCCCGCCCGGCCCCGCGCCCGAACTGCGGGCGGCGGCGTGGGGGTTCCTTCCGGGCAAGTGACTCCGAGCGCAAAGAAGCCGGTCCGCCTGGGGCGGACCGGCTTTCCCGGTGGGCGATACTGGGTTCGAACCAGTGACCTCTTCGGTGTGAACGAAGCGCTCTCCCACTGAGCTAATCGCCCGGGAACGGACTGAACAATACAGGTCCCGGCGGGCTTGGTTCAAACCGCTTGGAGGTGCGCTGCCAGCCCGCGCCGCCCGGATCTCATCATCAGGGCGTGGTTCGCGTGAAAGAGGGGGCGTCCGGGCAGGGCGAGGCGGCGCAGCAGGGGTGTGCGGACGTCGACCTCCTGGTCGTAGCGGGCGAGTGCGGTGCCGGGGCCGGCGGGGGTGACGGTCCAGCGGGCCCAGCCGTCGAGGTCCCCGGACAGGCGCGTTTCGAGGACTCCGGCCAGGGGATCGCGCCGTGTCTCCCGCAGGGTCGCCATCAGGTCGAAGGGCAGGACGGAGCGGATCCGGACGACCCCGCCGGCGGCGTCGAGCCGGGTGACCTCACGCACCTGCGGCCACCAGCGGGGATAGTCCTCGATGCGCTCCAGGGCGTGGTACACCGGCCCGGCGGGTGCGGGCAGGCTCCACAGACTGCGGAAGCGGTAATGGTTCCGGTCCATGGAAGGAGTGTGCCCGCCCGCGCCCGGGACGTACGGTCTCCTGCCGCCCCTTATGGCATCCGGTGTCCCAGCAGGGCGAGGTTCTCGATGGCGGCGAGGCCGTAGAGCGCGGTGTCGTTGGTGGACACCCAGGTGGCCTCGTCGCCGGCGACCGGGGCGGTCGGTCCGGTCACCTTCTCGGTCCTCCAGGGGGCGGACTCCTGGTAGCCGTCGGAGTGGTAGAACTTGTCCCAGGCCCGGTCGGCGAGCTGGTCGTCGCCGGTCTGCACGGCGGCGTAGGCGTCCAGGCGGGAATGGCCCTGGAAGAGGATCAGGCTGCCGAAGTTCGAGCCGTAACGGGCCGTCTGCTGTGCCTTGGTGGCGTTGAAGTAGCGGCAGTAGTCGTAGTACGCCTCGTTGAAGACCGGCATGTCGACCAGGTCGATGAGTTCGGCGCACAGTTCGTTCAGGCCGAAGACGGCCGACAAGTGGGAGACACCGACCACGGGTTCCTCGGCTATCGCGAACTTCCCGGTGTCCAGGTCGTACAGTCCGCTGCCCTGCACGAATCCGTTGGGCTGGGCGGCGATGGTCTCCATGGTGGACAGGACGCGAGCCTTCGCCTTCTCCCCTTTCGGGCCCCGGCGTTCCCATTCGGTGAGCCAGGCCGAGACGAGGCCGCTCCAGTCGGTACCGAAGCCGATGGACAGGGCGTGCCGGTCGGGGGTGTACGGCTCGGTACGGATCTTGCGCAGGGGGTCCAGGGCGAGGAAGGTCTCGTCGGAGTCCACGTTGGCGTGCATGAGGTCGCCGACGCGTTCGTCGGCGGTGAGGAAGTAGTAGTAGCGCCGGTAGGTGGTGTTGGCGATGCGCTGCTGCTTGGCGCTGTCGGCCCAGTGCTGGACGCCGTGCCGGGTGCCGAGGCCGGCCCACTTGCCCAGGTGGTAGACGTCGACCTCGCCGGTGTGCCGGGTCATCGCCTCGGCGAAACGGAAGATGTCGGCGCGGCCGGAGCGCAGGTAGGCGTACCAGAGCCAGAGGTCGGGCGAGAGTTCGGAGTTGTCCCAGGCGTAGCCGCCGACGTCGTAGCGCCACTGGTGGCGGGCGGTGTCGTAGGTGTGCATGATGTCGCCGTAGTCCCAGAAGCCGTACCAACGGCGCATCTCCACCTGGTCCTTGTAGTAGGTGAAGAGGAAGTCGAGGTGGTCCTCGATCTTCGCCTTGGCCGGGGTGGAGCGGTCGGGTGCGGAGAACAGGCCGGGGCCGAACACCTTGGCGCCGATGAGCTGCTTCGGCGGTGCGGCGAGCTGCGGCAGGACGCGGACGGCCTCGACCTGTTCCGCGAGTTTCTCGGCGCTCGGGGTCGACTCGTTGGCCCAGAAGAGGAGTTCGGAGGTGCGGGCGATGCCGTAGGGGGTACCGAACTCGGGCTCGTAGTCCTCATAGGTGATGTTGAGGCCTTCAAGCTGTTCGGGGAAGGTGTCCTGACCCATGCCGTCGTGGTAGAAGCGCAGGTCCATGGGCTGTGCCTCCGGCGACCAGAGCCAGAGGGTGACCTCGGCCGCGTCGGTGTGGGCGTCGCGGATGTCGAGCTGGGCGGGGTGCTTCTCCCAGAAGTCGCGCAGGCCGAAGGAGAGTCCGCCGCTGACTCCGCCGACGTAGCCGAAGCCGGAGGCGCGTCGTCCGCCGCCGGCGCCGATCCAGCCGTAACCCTTCTTGGTGCGCTTGCGCAGGGCGAAGCCGTCGGCGGAGAGCTGGGAGAGGGTGTAGTCGCCCCATTCGGGGATGTACTGCAGGCGGGTGGTGACCCGTTGGTCCCAGGTGGCGGGGTCGGGCAGCTTCTCGCCCGCGAACTGGGCGGCCTGCACGGCGGCGCCCGGATCGCGGCGCAGTCCGGTGATGCCCTTGACGGCCTCGCGCAGCAGTCCGGTGCCCTCGCCGCCGATGCGGATGTGCCGGTCGTAGGACTCGTCGCGCAGGGGCACGGTGAAGCGGACGCCGATGCCGCGGATGAAGTCGCCGCTCGCCCTGCCGGGTTCCTGCGTGCCGTCGTAGGTGATGGTGTGCACCATGCGGAAGGAGTCGGCGCCCGCGTAGAAGTAGAGGCGGATGGAGAAGGGCAGCCAACTGCGGTGGCCCTTACGGTGTCTGCCGTCGACGCGGACGACGGCGCGGACCGGTCCCGCCTGTTCGACGGTGACCTCGTCGATGGCGCCGTCGAAGCGCTCGGTCCTGACGGTGGACTGGTCGCCGTCTGCGAACTCGGGCTGGCGCAGCAGGACGAGGCGGCCGTTCCTGGCGATCTCGGTGGAGCCGCGGGTGACGGACTTGACGAGGGTGGCGCCGGACTTGGCGATTCTCGCGGCGATGACGCCGGTCGAGATGTCGACGGTGCCGCCGCGCTGGTCGACGGTGACCTTCTTCTCCGGTGCCGCGGGGGTTCCGGCGGCCAGGGTGAGCTTGCCGGTGCCGGAACTCACCGCGTGCGCGGTCCACTTGAGGGAGCCGTCCGGCCAGTAGGCGAGCGGCCAGGACTGTATGGGTACGGCCCTGCCGTCGGCATCGGCCAGCGCGAAGGTCTGGTCGCCCCGGTGGACGCCCTTGGGCCATGGCACGCCGACGGTGGATCCGGGTGCCGCGCCGAGGCCGCCGTCCTCGAGCCAGTCCAGGGTCACGGGGTCCTCGCCGGCACTCTCGGCTCTCGGCGCGGCGGCGGCGTCGCGGGCGCCGAGAGCCCAGCTGAACTGGGCGGCGGCGCCTGCGACGGCGGCCGCTTTCAGGAGGGACCTGCGGGGGATGGGGGACATGGCCTTTCCTTTCCGTGCGGGATGCAAGGGGATGTCAAGGGCATGACAGATCCAGGCGCGGCGCCGGGGCGCCGGCCCTGGTACGAAAGGCACCGCCCGTCAGCGGTGCCGGTAGCGCTCCTCCACGGCGACGGACGCCGCCGCGACCGCGCCCAGGACGGGCAGAGCGAGCGGCGCACTGAACCAGGCGGAGCAGACCACCGCGGCCAGCCCGCCGACGATCAGGAAGGATCCGGCGGGATCGAGCACGGTGCGGCGGGCAGCCTGCGCGAACAGCGACCGCCAGGAGTCCCCGGGCCGCCAGGAGGCCGCCGCGCGCAGCCCGGCGACGACCGCCGCGATCAGGGCGAGCACGCCGACGGCGCCCGCGAACTCACCGCCCGGCAGCCCGGCCCGTACGGCCCGCACGTCCACCCAGATCACGGCGAGGGCGGCCCACCCGGCGAGTCCGACGAGCCACCCGCCGCGCAGCGCCGACCGGTAGTCGGCCGTGAACTCCCGCAGCCCGCCGCGCTCATGGGCGAGCTGCCGCCCGAGGTGCCGCGAGCCGGCCGCGAACGCCGCGGGGTAGGTGACCAGCGGCAGCGAGGCCAGCGCGATCCACACCCCGGTGAGCAGGCACTCGGCGAACAGGGCGAACTTTCCGGCGAGTGGTGACTCGCCGCGTGCGGTACGGGTCTCGGCGCGCGCCTGGGTCATGGTCGGTCCACCTCGGTCACGATCGGTTCACCTCAGCCCTTCAGGCCGGACGTGGCCATGCCGTCGATGAGGTAGCGCTGGAAGGCAAGGAAGAAGGCCAGCACCGGCAGCAGCGCGACCAGGGACATGGCGATCATGCCGCCGTAGTTCGCCAGCCCTTCCTGGTCGACGAACATCTTCAGGCCGAGCGAAACGGTGTACTTGCTGGGCTCGTTGAGGTAGATCAGCGGACCCATGAAGTCGTTCCAGGCGTTGATGAAGGTGAAGAGGGCACTGGTGATCAGGGCCGGCCGGCACAGCGGGAGCACGATCGACCAGTAGATGCGGAAGTGCCCGCAGCCGTCGAGCCGGGCCGCCTCGTCGAGTTCCCTGGGCAGGTTGCGCATGAACTGCACCATCAGGAAGACGAAGAACGCCTCCGTGGCCAGGTACTTCCCCAGCAGGAGCGGGGTGTAGGTGTTGATCATGTCCATGTTGCGGAAGAGCACGTACTGCGGGATGAGCAGCACGTGGTACGGCAGCAGCAGGGTGCCGATCATCAGGGTGAAGAGCAGATTGCGGCCGGCGAACCTGATCTTCGCGAAGGCGTAGGCGGTCAGTGAGCAGGACACCACGATCCCGATCACCGAACCGACGGCGAGGAAGAGTGAGTTGAAGAAGAACGTGGAGATCTGGATGTCCGCGATGCCGTCGGCGAGGCTCGTGTAGTTGGCGGTGATCGGGTCGGCCGGGAAGAGGTCCAGGCTGCCGACGATGTCCTCGCTGTTCTTGAAGGACCCGCCGATGACCCAGATCACCGGGTAGAGGATCACCGCGAGGATCGCCAGCGACCCGATGTGCCAGGCCAGCGAGCCGGGCAGACGGCGCCGCAGGGCCCCCGCCCTCGTGGACCGGGCCGGTGTGGCGCCGGTGGCCGATGGGGGTGCCCCCTGACCGAGCGGAGTCGAGAGATCGGGGGAGCTCATCGGCCGCCCTCCTCGTAGTGCACCCAGCGCTTCTGGGACCGGAAGAGCACCGCGGTGACCAGGGCGACCGCGACCAGCAGCATCCACGCCATCGCGGAGGCCAGGCCCATCCGGCTGTTCTCGAAGCCCTGGACGTACAGATAACAGGTATAGACCATGGTTCCGTCCGCGGGACCGCAGGCGTTGCCTCCGGCGCCGCCGCCGACGATGTAGGCCGAGCTGAAGATCTGGAAGGAGTGGATGGTCTCCAGCAGCACGTTGAAGAAGAGGACCGGGGAGATCATCGGCAGGGTGATGTTCCAGAACTGCCGGAGTCTGCCCGCTCCGTCGACGTCCGCCGCCTCGTACAGCTCGCGCGGCACCTGCTTCAGGCCGGCCAGGAAGATCACCATGGGTGCGCCGAACTGCCAGACGGTGAGCGCCACCAGGCTGTAGATGATCAGGTCCGGGTCACCGGTCCAGCCGCCGGCGTCGACGCCGAAGAGCTTCTGCGTGCGGTCGACGATCGCGTCGTCGGAGAAGATCGCCTTCCACACGATGGCGACGGAGACGCTCGCCCCGATCAGCGACGGCGCGTAGAAGGCGGCCCGGTAGAAGGCCTGCCCGCGCCGCTTCTGGGCCAGCAGCAGCGCCACCCCGAGCGCTGCAATCAGCTTGATCGGCGTACCGACGACCACGTACCAGAGGGTGACCTGCACCGAGTGGCGCCAGCGCGGGTCGGCGAACATCTCGGAGAAGTTGTCCAGGCCGATCCACCGGGGGGCGTCGAACAGGTTGTAGTCGGTGAACGCGAAGTAGAGCGAGGCGGCCATCGGGCCCGCCGTCAGCAGCAGGAACCCGGCGATCCAGGGGGACACGAAGAGGTAGCCGGCCAGGTTCTCCCGGCGGCCCCGCCGTTTGAGGGCGGCGGGGCGCGGGGACTTCACCGGACCGTGCCGCGGCTCGGAGTCCCGGGTGAGGTCCTCCGTCGCAGGGGCGTGTGTCACGGCGCTTCCCATCAGCCGGCGAGAGCCGTCTTCGACTCGGTGAAGAACTGCTTGACGGCGTCCGCCACGGAACGCTTGCCCAGGCCCAGTTCCTCACCGATGCGCAGGAACGCGGCCTCGCAGATGTCGGCGCCGTTCGGGTGCGGGGTGATGGGCTCCAGGACGCCCGACTCGACGAGGGACTCCTCGTAGGCGGCGATCGCCTTGTTGACCGGGTCGGTCGGCTGGTACGCGTCGAACTGGGCCTGTGTCGTGGGCACACCACGGTCGTATCCCATGATCTTGGCGACCTCGGGATCGTGCACCATGAAGTCGATGAACTGGGCGACTTCCTTGGGGTGCTGGGTGCGCTTGGAGGCACTGAGCATCAGGGAGCCGAGATACTGACCGGTCTTCCTGCCGTCCGTGGTCGGGATGGGTGCGAGGCCGTACTCACTCTTGCCCTCGGAGGTGTAGCGGACGGTGAAGTTGTCCCAGGTGAACTCGCTTCCGGCGAGTTCGGCGGAGAGCGCCGACTTGGGCTTGATCTGGGCGACCTTCTTCGGGTCGGCGAACAGGCCGGTCCTGACGCCCTTCTCGGCCTTGGTCCACCACTGGGTCAGATCCGCCTCGGTGAAGCCCAGTCCGTCCTCGGTGAAGAACGCCTTGCCGTTCTGCCGCAGATACAGGTCGTAGAGGTACATGACGCCGTACATGCCGCTGTCCCCGGCCCGGCCCGCCTTGTCGCGGATCTTCGCCATCGCCTCGTCGAAGTCGTCCCAGGTCCAACCCTGTTCGGGCTTGATGCCGGCCCGGGTGTAGACGGGCTTGTCGATGACCAGGGCCAACGAGTTCGACCCCACGGGCACACCGAGGAGCTTGCCGTCGACCTCGCCGAACTTCTCCAGGCCCGCCCGGAAGCCGTCCATGGAGAGGTTGCCGGCCTTCACCTGCTCACCGAGATCGAGCAGCACATTCTTCGCGTCGTATTTACGCAGGAATCCGATGGCATTCTGGAATACGTCCGGCGGATTCCCCCCGGAGGCCTGCGTGTTGAACTTCTTCCAGAAGTCGGGGTAGGGCTGGAAGTCGGTCTTGATCTTGATCTTCGGGTACTTCTTCTCGAAGAGCGCGATGGTCTTGTTGATCCGCTCGGCCCGGTCCTCGGCACCCCACCAGGAGTAGCGGAGTGTGACGCTCCCGTCACCCGATCCGCTTCCGTCGCCGCACGCGGTGGCCGTGGCACCCAGCCCCGCGACGGCCAGCGAGACTCCCGCCGCCTTGAGGATCGTCCGCCTCCCGGCCTGCCTCTCCGCATTCCCGCCCTGCTGCATACGAGCCTCCCCGCTACGTCGCGTCCGCCTCATGAATCGTTTCAAGCAAGCGCTTGCTGGCACAAAGTACGGAGGACCCACGAGCGCGTCAATGATTCGGACAGGAATCGATGGGCGCACCGGCCGGGCGGGATCCGCGACGGCTCGCACCCCTTCGGCGGACACGGACGGAAACACCCAGGTCCACGCGGCCCGACCGACGACCGAACGCCGCCGGGCCCACCGGAACGCGGGGCCCGGAAGGTCACGGTTGAGTGAAGGGCGGCACGGGCGGGGCGGGCGCACCGCCCGCGCCGGCAGGCGCGGGACAACCGGACGGAGGCATCACACGACCTCACCGCCACGCACCCGCGCGCCGGCCGGGGACACAGATGCACCGCGGCCCGGCTCACTGTCGGTGAGCCGGGCCGCGGTGTGATCCGGTGGGCGATACTGGGTTCGAACCAGTGACCTCTTCGGTGTGAACGAAGCGCTCTCCCACTGAGCTAATCGCCCGGACGCAGGAAGAACATTACCCCATGTCAGGGAGTGCCTGTGCCGGGCGGGATCCGGTGGTCGCACCCCCGCCGCGGCTCACTGGTTCTCGATCTTCCAGGGCATCACGATGCCGAACTTCCACAGGTAGACCCCGGCCACCGCGGCCGCGATCACGAGGGCGATGGTGGTCAGGATGATGTTCCGGCGCCGCACCCGGGGATCGAGTGCGCGCTGCGCCGCCTCGGTGACCTTGCGCTTGGTCCACCGGAGCACCAGCTGGGCCCAGACGAACTCGGTGGCCCAGATCGCCATGCCGCCGAAGATCACCACCCAGCCCGGCCCGGGGAGCACCAGCATGGCGGCGCCGGCCGTCACGACCGCGAGCCCCACGATGAAGACGCCCACCTGCCAGCTCAGGTGCAGGGTGCGGCGCCCCTTGACGAAGGCCGGCGCCCTGGAGCCCAGCGCCCGCTCGTCCGACGTCTGGTCGGTCCTGTCCATCCCCGCTCGATCCGCCGTCATGGCCGCCTCGCCGGGTGTGTCACTCCCCGTGTTCATATGTCCAAACACTACCGGAGCGCATCACGCCACCGGAACGGGCGCAGCTCGCGAACGACCTTTCGGCCGGTGGAGTTACGTAAACCCATGCAAAACACTCAGAGGGGTTTACAACGGCACCGTAGGTGGCATGTCGATTTCGCCGACGTGCGAATCCCCGAGCGCACACTGAGCGAAAGGCCCTGGCGCTTATGAACACCACGGTCAGCTGCGAGCTGCACCTGCGCCTCGTTGTGTCGAGCGAGTCCTCCCTGCCTGTCCCCGCAGGCCTGCGGTACGACACGGCCGACCCCTACGCCGTGCACGCCACCTTCCACACCGGAGCCGAGGAGACCGTCGAGTGGGTGTTCGCCCGCGACCTCCTCGCCGAGGGGCTTCACCGCCCCACTGGCACCGGCGACGTCCGCGTCTGGCCGTCGCGCAGTCACGGTCAGGGCGTCGTCTGCATCGCCCTGAGCTCTCCGGAGGGAGAGGCTCTGCTCGAGGCCCCGGCACGGGCTCTGGAGTCCTTCCTGAAGCGTACGGACGCCGCCGTGCCTCCCGGCACGGAACACCGGCACTTCGACCTCGATCAGGAGCTCTCGCACATCCTGGCGGAAAGCTAGGCGAGGGTTCACCAAGCTGCCCGACGCCGTCGACTCGGGGTGACGGCTCGGGCCCTGACAGCCGTGCAACGGCATACAACGGCGCCGACGCCGCGGGATACCGCGGGCGGCGCCGTTGTGCCGCGCGCGAGCTCCGGCACGGAACCCTGGGGGACTGTTCCTCCGCGGCCCTCGAAGCCGGGTGCGAGCGAGGAGCGTTCATGGGCCCGCGGGAGCCACTACCATCGGCCAGCATCGGCGGGCGCCCGCCCGACCCTCAGGCCAGGGAGCGAATCGTGCTGATCACCCACGACACCCGATGTGCGCTGGACACCGTGGTGGATCTGGTGAACTCCGCGCCGGAGGACGACACGGCACCGGAGGGGCTGTCGGACGTCCCGGCTCTCGAGGCCTTCGTGCGCAGCCACGAGGTCAGCGAGGTCGGGGTCCTCACGGAGTTCGACCTGTCGGCGGTGCGCAGGATTCGCGGACGGTTCGCGTCGGTCTTCGCCGCTCCCGACGCCCACAGCGCCGCCAAACTGATCAACGAGCTGATCGCGGCCGCGGGCACCACGCCCCGGCTCACCAACCACGACGGCTACGACTGGCACGTGCACTACTTCGCCCCCGGCGCCTCGGTCACCGATCACCTGGCGGCGGACTGCGGGATGGCACTGGCGTTCTTCGTGGTCGCCGGCGAGCAGGAGCGACTGCGGCGCTGCGAGGCCCCGGACTGCCGGCACGCCTTCGTCGATCTCTCCCGCAACCGCTCACGCCGCTACTGCGACAGCCGCACCTGTGGCAACCGCCTGCACGTCGCCGCGTACCGCGCACGCCGCAAGGAGGCGGCGGGCTGAGCATACGGAGCGGGGCGGGGCCGCACTCCGGGCTGAGCCGAACCGGCCGAACCGCGTGAGCCGGGCGTACGGCGGGCAACGTTGCGATGCCGTGCCGACGCGGTCCCGACGGGTGGCGCCGGGTACCGCGGGTACGGCTCACAGCCAGAGCAGGTCATGCAGGGCAGCCGTGAGCAGCAGACACCCGATCACCGCAAGGAAGATCATCAGCGGTGGCTGGGAAAGGGCGAAGAGGCATCCGCGCGGCTCGTCCTGCGGCGGCGCGGCCTCGCTCTGTGTCGTGTCCAGCATCTCGCGGCGATCATGACGCATCGGGAGCACCCGAGGCGATCACCACTCACGAACTGAACGCGACGGCGTCGTTTCCGCGATCCATGGTCCAGGTTGTGATCGTTTGCGCACGCTCCGGGACCGCCTGTGACGCTTCGGCCCGCTCCCGCGTCACCCCCGTCACCTGCGGTGCGGCGCGCCCGGCCAGGGCACCTTCATATGCCGTGCTTCTTGAGGATCGCCTCGATGTCGCTGAAGTCGTCGTCGCCCTTGGGCGCGGCCGTGGGGCGGGGCGCCGCCGGGCGGGAGCCGGGGCCCAGGGAGGGGGCCGAGGCCGTGGGGGCCACTGCCCCGGGCTGTGCGGACGCCCCGGCCGTCCGGCGCTGCTGCTTGCGTTCCTTCCGCTCCTGGCGGGTGCCGCCGCGCCGGTGCTCCACCGCGCGCGTGGTCATGAACAGCACCCAGGACAGGCCCAGCACGCTGAAGCCCGCCCAGGCCGTGGGGCTGATGGCGGTGTCGGCCAGCCACTCGACGACACCGATCATCACCAGGCCGATGGGAACGAGCGCATAGGCGGCGATGCGGGTCGCGGTGAGGAAGCGCTTGCGGTAGGCCGTGACCAGCGCGATGCCCAGGCCTGCCGCGGACACGGCGGAGCAGACGGTCTCGGCAATCATCCGGTCCTCCAGGCAGGGGTTCGGTGGCATCGGGTACTTCGTCCCTTCCATCCTGCACCTTCCGGACCCCACCGGGCCATGGCTCCGGTCGCAGATCAGGGACATCTCCGGGTCGGCTCCTCCGCAGGTGCCGGTGCGGTGTACTCCCCCGGGGCCGGTCGTTCGGATCATGCCGGGTTCGCGGGTCCCGGTGCCTGACACAGCCTGATCCACACGAAGGACCCTCGGGGCCGGACAGGCGACAGGTCCGATTGGGTGCCGCGGCGCGGGGCTGGAAGACTGTCGGCCATGAGTGACTCCTCCCCCGGCCGTGCCGCCGCCCCCGTACTCGACGTGTGGTGCGAGCTGCAGTGCCCGGACTGCCGTGACGCCCTCGACGATCTCCGCGCCCTGCGCGCCCGGTACGGCGACCGTCTGGAGCTGCGGCTGCGGCACTTCCCGCTGGAGAAGCACAAGCACGCCTTCGCCGCCGCCCAGGCCTCCGAGGAGGCGGCCGAGCAGGGGCAGGGCTGGGCCTACGCCGAGGCCGTGCTGGGACGGGTCGAGGAACTGAGCCGGGCGGGAGAACCCTTCCTGGTCGAGGTCGCCCGGGAACTCGGGCTGGACGCCGAGGAGTTCGACACCGCGCTGATCGACGGCCGGCACATTCTGATCGTGGACGCCGACCATGCCGAGGGCAAGGCGATCGGGGTGACCGGCACCCCGACCTATGTCATCGGCGGCGAGCGTCTCGACGGCGGCAAGAGTCAGGAGGGCCTGCGCGAACGCATCGAGGAGATCGCGGACCGGCTCCTCGCCGACCAGGACGGCTGACCGGAAGCCCCCTGCCTCTGCTCTTGCCCCTACAGCAGGTGCTTGTACATCGCGTACCGCCTCGGCCCGTAGCCGAGTGACGCGTAGAGCCGCTCCGCCGGGGTGTTGCCCGCGAAGACGTTGAGACCGATGGCGCGTTTCCCCGCGGCGATCGACTGCGCCTCGGCGAGCAGCATGAGGGAACGTCCGTGCCCCCGGCCGCGGTGTGCGGCGTCGGCCTCGACGTCGAACACGAATGCCTGTTCCGCGCGGACCGCGAGCCACAGCGTGCCCACGGGTGTGTCCTCGTGTTCGAGGACGCTGAGGATCATGTCCTCCGAGTCCCGCCCGTCGGGCAGCAGGGCGGCGTGGTCCTTGGCCGCCTTGGCCCGCGCCTCGGTCTCCGGCACACCACGCTCGATCCAGTCCCGCGCGTACTCCGCCTCGCTCCTGACCGACCAGGGGCCGAACTCGGCGTCGGTCATCGGCCGTCCGCGACTGCCCGCCGGCAGGGTGGGCGGGCAGTCCCCCAGCGTCCTCTCCATGCTGTAGTTGCGCACGACGTAGCCGAGCTCCGTGGCGAGGCGGAACGCGGGCCCGGCGGGGGCACCGGACCCGGTTGCCCGTCTCTCGGCTCCTCCGGCTTCGGCTTCGGCTTCGGCTTCGGCTTCGGCTTCGGCTTCGGCTTCGGCTTCGACGGGGACCGTCACCTCAATGCGGCGGCAGCCCCAGCCGCGGGCGATCTCCTCGGCGGCGAGCGCGGCCACCGTGCCCCGGCCGCGCCTGCGGTCCGGCTCCTCGATCCGCAGGCTCATGATCCGGGCCACGGCGTCACCGAAGACGGGATGCGTACCGATGCGTATGCGTCCGACGGGACGGCTGTTGACGCACACCTGGTAGCGGCGGGAGCGCGTGCCGTCGGGATTCTGCTGAAGCGGCTCGGACGGCCGCAGGGTCGTGGTCATCACAGGTGTTCTACCCCTGCGGCCGCCCGGATCAGCCGAAGGTCACGTCCCGGCCCCGCGCCTGGCCCCGCACCCGCTCCCGGGCCTCGTCACGGATCGAGGTCGGCCGCCGCGTGCTCGTCGAAGATCCGCATGGCCTTGGCCGTCACCGGGCCCGGGGCGCCGGGCAGTTCACGCTCGTCGACGCGCCGCACGGCCTGTACGTCCCGCAGGGTGGAGGTGAGGAAGACCTCGTCGGCCCGCTGGAGGACGTCCATCGGCAGGTCGGTCTCGGTCGCACCGGTCCACTTGACGGCCAGCGCCCGGGTGATGCCCGCGAGACAGCCCGAGGCGACCGGCGGGGTGTGGATCTCGCCGTCCAGGACGACGAAGACATTGGATCCCGTGCCCTCGCAGAGCCGGCCGGCCGTGTTGCCGAACAGCGCCTCGGAGGCGCCCTGTTCGCGGGCACGGGCGAGGGCGACCACGTTCTCGGCGTAGGAGGTGGTCTTCAGGCCGGTGAGCGCGCCGCGTTCGTTGCGGGTCCAGGGGACGGTGATCACGGCGGTGGAGTCGGGGCGGCGTGCGGTGTCGCCCAGGGCGACGACGAGGGTCGGCCCGTGTTCGCCGCGGTCGGAGCCGAGGGGGCCGTGGCCGCCGGTGAAGGTGATGCGCAGCCGGCCGAGCGGCATGGGGTTGGCCTCGATGACGGCGGCGCAGGCGCGGCGGACCTCGTCGAGGTCGGGTTCGGGCAGGCCGAGGCCCCGGGCGGAGCGGGCCAGCCGGTCGAGATGCCGGGTCAGCGCGAACGGTCTGCCGTCCACCGTCTTCACGGTCTCGAAGATGCCGTCGCCCACGGTCAGTCCGTGGTCGAAGACGGAGACGCGGGCGGACTCGCTGTCCTGCAGCCCGCCGTCGAGCCAGATCTTCACCTCATGGTCCCTTCGCTCACCTCGTGCGTGCCCGACGCTACCGCGAGCAGCCGGGACGCCTTCAGTTCGGTCTCCCGCCACTCCCCCTCCGGGTCGGATCCCCAGGTGATGCCGGCGCCGGTGCCGAAGCGGAGCACGGCTCGGCCGTGGGGCTCCCGGTCGATCCAGAAGGTACGGATGCCCACCGCCAGCCCGGCGGTGCCCCGGTCGGCGTCGACCCAGCCGATGCCGCCGCAGTACGGGCCCCGGGGCACCGGCTCCAGGGTGTCGATGATCCGCAGGGCGCTCGACTTGGGCGCGCCGGTGACGGAGCCGGGCGGGAACGCGGCGGCGAACAGCTCGGGCCAGCCGGCCCCGGACCGCAGCCCGCCCCGCACCGTCGACACCAGGTGCACCAGCCCCGGATGCTTCTCGACGGCGCACAGGTCGGGCACCGTGACGCTGCCGGTGGCGCAGACCTGGCCGAGGTCGTTGCGGACCAGGTCGACGATCATCACGTTCTCGGCGTAGTCCTTGTCGAGGAGGTCGGCCTCGGTGCGTCCGGTGCCCTTGATCGGCCCGGACTCGACGACGCTCCCCTCACGGCTCAGGAAGAGCTCGGGCGACGCGGTGGCGATCTCCACGCCGTGCCCCGGCAGGCGGATCGTCCCTGCGTACGGTGCCGGGTTGCCGCGGGCCAGCAGAGCGGTGAGAGCGTCCACGTCGGCGTCGGCCGGGACGGGGGCGGACAGGACACGGCAGAGGTTGGCCTGGTACACCTCGCCGACGGCTATGTGCGCGCGGATGCGCCGCACGCCGGCCACGTACGCGGCGTGGTCCAGGGAGGACGTCCAGTCACCGGCGGCCGGCCCGCGCCAGCCGCCCGGCACCGGCGCGGGTACCGGCTGCTCCCGTACGTCACGGAAGCGCGCGCAGGTCAGACGGCCCTCGAAGTCCGCGCAGACGGCCCAGAAACCGTGCGAGTCCAGGGCCGCCGGGTCGTCGGTGACATCGAGGAGACCGCTGGCGACGCGGCTGCCGAAGCGGGCGAGAGGCGGGAGATCGAGCACACCGTCGAGTGTATGGCGGGGTCGTCGAGGTGACCCGGCCATGTCCGTGAGCAGGCGCAGCGCAGCACGCTGCACAAACGGGTTTTTGTGCTGGCCCCGGAATCCGCTAGAGTTCACCACGTCGCCGGAACGCGCAAGCGGACCGGACCGACAGGCGGACGTAGCTCAGTTGGTAGAGCGCAACCTTGCCAAGGTTGAGGTCGCGAGTTCGAACCTCGTCGTCCGCTCGAAGGATCGGGGGCCTCCCGGGCCCCTGCACTCCTGGTGGAGTGGCCGAGAGGCGAGGCAACGGCCTGCAAAGCCGTCTACACGGGTTCAAATCCCGTCTCCACCTCCATGGACGATTAGCTCAGCGGGAGAGCGCTTCCCTGACACGGAAGAGGTCACTGGTTCAATCCCAGTATCGTCCACTGGATCTTCGGATCCTCCGCGCGATTAGCTCAGCGGGAGAGCGCTTCCCTGACACGGAAGAGGTCACTGGTTCAATCCCAGTATCGCGCACGTACCCTCATGATCCGCTCCTTGGAGCGGGCCTGGTCCCGAGGACGATTAGCTCAGCGGGAGAGCGCTTCCCTGACACGGAAGAGGTCACTGGTTCAATCCCAGTATCGTCCACATCACCCCGGAA
>NZ_JBHSOA010000127.1:0-28450 GCF_042655885.1 Streptomyces chlorus | reverse complement strand
GTCGTCAGGACGAGAAGAGCATGCGGCCGAAGCTCTTGTTCCGGTGGTGGCCGTAGTGGTGGCCACCGTGCGGGGCGCCCCACGCGGGCTGGGGTGCCGCCGGGTACGCCTGCGGGGCCGCGGGAGGCGGCGGCGCGGCCTGCTGGGACCACTGGGCCTCCAGCCGGGTCAGCGACTCCAGCTCGCCGTAGTCGAGGAAGATCCCTCGGCAGCCGCTGCACTGCTCGATCTGGACACCGTTGCGGTTATAGGTGTGCATCGGCGCACGACACTTCGGACACTGCATGATCGGTTCAACTCCTCGCCGGTCGGACCTGCTTCAGGTATCTCCAGGACAGACTCTGTCCGACTGCGGTCGGTTGCAGCCTACTTCGTCGATTCGTGCGCCAATTCGGCTGGGACCGCGGCTATTCGCCGGCAGGCGTCGACCAGGGCGTGGTCCACCTCGTCCAGGGGCCGCCCGTCCGCCACCGCCTTGGTGACCGTCCGCGCGGCGGTCTGCACGGTGAGGGCGCGGGCCGGGACGTCCAGGACGGCCCAGGGGTCTTGGGCGGCATCGAGTGCGGGCCCGCCTGCGGCCCGGTACGCGTCGAGGAACCGCTCCCACTCCTGCGGCGCCAGCAACCCGCAGGCGAACCAGGCGGCGGGACGACCGAGATCCCAGGCCGGGGGGCCCGCGCCCAGGTCGTCGACGTCGATCAGCCGCCAGGACGCTCCGGGTACCCGTACGAGCTGGCCGAGGTGGAGGTCGCCGTGGCACAGGGCGGCCGGCTGCGGCATGGGCGCCTCGGCGCGCGCCCAGGCGGGCAGGGTCGCCCAGGCGCCCAGTACGGGGGCCACGGCCGGGTGGCCGCCGACGGCATGGAGCCCGGCGACGGCACGGGCCGCCTTGAGGGGGCCGCGCATGACCGGCGCCGACTCGGGGACCGGTGTGCGGTGCAACAGGGCGAGCAGGGTGCCGACGGCCTCCCAGGGGGCGGCGTCGGGATCGTCCGGGTCGACCGGGCTGCCGTACGGCCAGAAGGTCACGAGCCTGCCGTGCAGGTCGGCCGGTGCCGGACCGAGCGGAGGCAGGAGCACGTCCGGGAGGTGGGAGGCGAGGGCGAGGCGCCGGGTCAGCTCGGCGGCGTCGGCGTCCGGTGCGTGGGCCTTCGCGACGGTGTCCGCGTGCCGGACGACGGTGCCGTCGGGGCGGTCCGCGAGGGTGCCGCTCGCCTCGCAGACACAGGTGGGGGTGCGGGCGTGGGCGATGTCTTCGGCCCGGGCGGTGAGTTCGGGAAGGAGGGCGGTGGCTGTCATGGGGCTCCCTGGTGCGGCCTGCGGAGAGGGTACGCGGGAGCGTGACCGGCGTTGACCGGTGGCACGGGGAAAGACACGACTGCCCGTAGTGGCGACGCCCCGGTGGTGCAGTGACAGCTGCGCGACTCGGCGACACTCACGAACACCGCCCGCAGCAACACCCCCGTAGGCACCGCAACCATTAATTGAGCAACCCTCACAGCCAGCAACCACCTCCGCGAAAGCGGCGCCGGTTCAGGCGCAGAAAAGTGCCGGCGCAGCTCCCCAGCTGCGCCGGCATTCTTGCCGTCCGCCGCACCCCCGTCCCCACGGGGTTTCATGGGTGGATGTCCCCGCCCGGACCGCTCTTCCGGGCCTGGGGTCGCCGCTCAGCGCCCCAGCATCTCTCCCACGGACGACGCCTGTGTGGCCACCGTCTCCCACCCGTCGAAGACGAGGAGGAGCAGGACCGCCAGGGGAAGAGCCATCAGTGTCGCCACCACCGGGTGGCGACGGCCCTCGCGGCTCGGGCGGAACATGGCGGCGCCCGCCTTGTGTGCCCGAGTGCGGACGACCGTCCGCGATGCCGTGTGGGCCATGGCCCCTCTCCTGACCGTTTCTGTTGTCGTAGTGCCTCGGGTGCTGTGTGCGAACCTTTGGCAGCGGCGGGCGTCCGACCTCGGGGGACGCGTACCGCACCCGCCGCTTGACCTCAAATCTAGGTGCCCGGCACTTCCCGGACGTCATGCCCTCGTACCGATTGCCGGGCCTCCCGGAGGATGAGCCATGACCTGCGGCGTACTCCCCTGGGTGGAGACGGACTACTCCGTGTCAGGGACATCCCCGAGGGGGTGTCCGGTCCGCCCCTTCTCGTCGCTCATGTCTCCGAGTCCTCCACTCGCGGCACCGGGTGCTCGACCAGCGCGAGGACCCGGTTCGCCATGAACCTGGCCGTCCGCACCGCCGTTCCCGTACGCGTGACTTCACTCACTTCGACCACGCCCCGGCGCACCGCTGTCTCCACCCTGCGGCCCGCCCTGCTCGCCACTACCTCGTACGTGCGCGTCGTGTCCCCGGCATCCACGACTATCTCCACACGGTCACCCTTCACTTGATCAATCCCCCTTCGGTGTCAAGTGGTTGGGACCACCACCGCGCGCGAACCCGGCCTGCCCGCGCGCCCCCTGACCACTCTTCAAGTCTCCCACCCACCACTGACAATCCGTCGCTCCGAGAGGGCGCGGCCTCTACGCAAGGGCGGCCGGGGAAACGTAAGCTGGGGCACGTCACAGGACCGGGCAGCGGGGATGAACATGGCGATGATGCGCCTGAGGCGCGAGGACCCGCGCGTCGTCGGCTCTTTCAGACTTCACCGACGGCTCGGCGCGGGCGGGATGGGCGTTGTCTATCTCGGCTCCGACAAGAAGGGGCAGCGGGTCGCACTGAAGGTCATCCGGCCCGATCTGGCGGAGGACCAGGAGTTCCGCTCGCGGTTCGCGCGGGAGGTGTCCGCGGCGCGCCGCATCCGTGGCGGGTGCACGGCCCGTCTGGTGGCCGCCGACCTCGACGCGGACCGGCCGTGGTTCGCCACGCAGTACGTGCCCGGCCCATCGCTGCACGACCGGGTCGCCGACGGGGGGCCGCTCGGCGCGGCCGAGGTCGCCGCGGTCGGCGCGGCCCTGTCGGAGGGGCTGGTCGCCGTGCACGAGGCAGGGGTCGTGCACCGGGATCTGAAGCCGTCCAACATCCTGCTGTCCCCGAAGGGGCCGCGGATCATCGACTTCGGCATCGCCTGGGCCACCGGCGCCTCGACGCTCACCCACGTCGGCACGGCGGTCGGCTCGCCCGGCTTCCTCGCCCCGGAGCAGGTGCGGGGCGCGGCCGTCACGCCGGCCACGGACGTGTTCTCGCTGGGCGCCACGCTGGCGTACGCGTCGATGGGCGACTCGCCCTTCGGGCACGGCAGTTCCGAGGTGATGCTGTACCGCGTAGTGCACGAGGAGGCCCATCTGCAGGATGTCCCGGACGCGTTGGCGCCACTCGTCCGCGCGTGCCTCGCAAAGGATCCCGAGGAACGGCCCAGCACGCTCCAGCTGTCACTGCGGCTCAAGGAGATCGCCGCCCGGGAGGGTCAGGGATTCACCGGCGTACGTCCGCCGGCTCCGCGCGGCGCGGAGTCGGAGCGGGTGGCGGGGCGCCTGGCCGACACCTACCCGGACCGTGCGCAGCGCCGCGCGCCGGGGCAGCAGGGTGCGTCCGAAAGGCAGGCCACTCCCTCACCGCACGGCGCGGCCCCGGGGCGCGGTGCCGGTCCGGCCGAGGGCGGGGCGCCGCGGCAGCGCGGCAACCGGAGCGTGCCGCCGTCGCGCGGAGGCGGCGCGTCACGCGGCGGCAGTGCCTCGCGCGGTGGTGCCTCCCGCGGCGGCAAGCCGCCCCGGTCCGGGTCACGGTCCACGTCGGGTTCCCGGTCCACCTCCGGGTCACGGGACTCGGCGCGGTCGGGCACCGGCTCCCGTCGTCCCGGGCCCCGGACGACGGGTACCGGCCTGCGGCCGGCCAATCCGCGGCTGCTCCTGCAGCGGCTGTTCGTGTTCGTCGTGGTGACCCTGGTGGTCGCGGTCGGCATCGCCCTGATCCAGGGCTGACAGGGACCGGCCCGCAGCCTCGGCGACGACGGCAGGGGCGCAGCGGCTACCGGCCGCTGGAGCAGGGAGTCGACCGACTCGGGACGGCCGGCTCCGCCTGAGTCCCCGCCCGGGTCGCAGCCCGCAGCCCGTGCCCGGGGCGGGGCGGGACGGGAAGCCCCGGCGGGCTCACGGCGCCGGCGGGTTCGCCCCGTCCTGTCCCGTCGGCCGGCCCGTCGCCACCGCGTAGAAGGCGACCGCGGCCGCCGCGCCCACGTTGAGCGAGTCGACGCCGTGGGACATCGGGATGCGGACCCATTCGTCGGCGGCGACCAGGGCCTGGGTGGACAGTCCGTCGCCCTCCGCGCCCAGCATCAGGGCGACCCTGTCCATCCGGTGCGGGGCGGCCTCGTCGAGGCTCCGGGCCTTCTCGTCGGGGGTCAGGGCGAGCAGTGTGAAGCCCGCCTCGCGGACCGATTCCAGGCTCCTGGGCCAGTTGGTCAGCCTGGCGTACGGCACGGAGAAAACCGCGCCCATGGAGACCTTGACGCTGCGACGGTAGAGCGGGTCGGCGCAGTCCGGGGAGAGCAGGACCGCGTCCATGCCGAGGGCCGCCGCCGAGCGGAAGATGGCACCGATGTTGGTGTGGTCGTTGACAGACTCCATGATCACCACCCGGCGGGCGGTGTGCAGCAGTTCGGCAGCCGTGGGCAGGGGGGTGCGCTGCATGGAGGCGAGCGCGCCACGGTGCACGTGGTAGCCGGTGACCTGTTCGGCGAGTTCCGGGCTCACGGCGTAGACCGGGGCGGGGAGTTCGTCGATGACGTCGCGCATGACGTCGACCCACTTGGCCGAGAGCAGCATGGAGCGCATCTCGTAGCCCGCGTCCTTGGCGCGTCTGATGACTTTCTCGCCCTCGGCGATGAACAGGCCCTCGGCGGGTTCGCGTGTGCGGCGCAGCTCCACGTCGGTCAGGCCCGTGTAGTCGTGCAGGCGCGGGTCGTCGGGGTCCTCAATGGTGATGAGATCGGCCACGGGGGTGATACTGCCTTGTCCTGGGTGTGGTGCCAACGGCCGGGATCAGCCGTGTTACCGGGGGTTACTTACGGGGGTGTCGCCTGGGGGCCACGAGGGCTGCGGAGGCTTACGAGGGCTGCGAGGGCTTTGGAGCCTGCGCGGCAGGAAGCCCGACGTTCACGACCTCGCCGATGACGATGACCGCCGGTGGCCTGACCTCCTCGGCCCGGACGGTCTCGCCGACCGTGGCGAGGGTGGCGTCGACTCGGCGCTGGGCGGCCGTGGTGCCCTCCTGGACCAGGGCGACCGGGGTGTCCGGTGACCTGCCGTGCGCCACGAGGGTCTCGGCGATCCGGCCGATCTTGTCGACGCCCATGAGCACCACCAGGGTGCCGGTCAGCTTCGCCAGGGACGGCCAGTCGACCAGCGAACGCTCGTCGTCGGGCGCGACATGGCCGCTGACGACGGTGAACTCGTGTGCCACGCCACGGTGGGTCACCGGAATCCCGGCCGCGCCCGGGACCGAGACGGAGCTGGAGATGCCGGGAACCACGGTGCACGCGATGCCCGCCTCGGCGAGCGCGTGCAGTTCCTCCATGCCGCGGCCGAAGACATACGGGTCGCCGCCCTTGAGCCGGACCACCGACTTGCCCTGCTTGGCGTGTTCGATCAGCGCGTTGTTGATGGCCTCCTGCGCCATGAACCGGCCGTACGGGATCTTCGCCGCGTCGATCACCTCGACGTGCGGCGGGAGTTCGGCCAGCAGGTCGCGCGGGCCGAGCCGGTCGGCGATGACGACGTCCGCCTCGGCGAGCAGCCGGCGCCCGCGCACGGTGATCAGGTCCGGGTCGCCGGGGCCGCCGCCGACGAGGGCGACCCCGGGGGTACGGGTGCGGTGGTGCCGGGCGACGAGCGTGCCGTCGCGCAGGCCCTCGACCACGGCGTCGCGGATCGCGGCGGTGTGGCGGGGGTCGCGGCCCTTGACCTCCGTGGTGAGGACGGCGATCGTGACTCCCTCGCTGTGCCCGGTGGCCGGGGTCCAGGCCGTGGCCCGGTCGGCGTCGTCGGAGCGGACGCACCAGACGCGGTGGCGTTCGGCCTCGGCGGAGGCGCGCTCGTTGGCCTCGCCGTCGCCGGTGGCGATCAGCGCGTACCAGGCGTCCGTGAGATCGCCCTCGGTGTAGCGGCGCCGCTCCCAGGTGATCTCACCGGCGTCCGCCATCGCCTCCACGGAGGGCGTCGCCTCCGGTGAGATCAGGACGATGGCCCCGCCGGCCGCGATGAGGGCGGGCAGCCGGCGCTGGGCGACCTGGCCGCCGCCGAGCACCACGACTCGACGGCCGGCGAGGCGGAGGCCCACGGGATAAGCGGGGTGTTCGGCCATGAGGCTGCGGCTCCTCGTACAGGCGCGGGCGTGCGAGGGGCGCTACAGCACTGGAGCGGCCCTGACGTGCGGTGTGCGGATGTGGGATCAGCGTACGGCGGGGGTGGGGACGGCGGCGACGGAACTCCGGCCGCCGCCGTCCCACCCTTTTGGGTACCTGCTACTTCTCGGTGACGCCGGCCGAGCCGAACGTCGCCACCTCGTGCATGGCACGCGCGGTGCTCTGCACCATCGGCAGGGCGAGCAGCGCGCCCGTGCCCTCGCCGAGGCGCAGGTCCAGGTCGACCAGCGGGCGCAGGCCCAGCTTGTTGAGTGCGGCCACATGGCCGGGCTCGGCGCTGCGGTGTCCCGCGATGCACGCGGCCAGCACCTCGGGGGCGATGGCACGGGCCACCAGGGCCGCGGCCCCGGCGCTGACGCCGTCCAGGATCACCGGCGTACGCAGTGACGCGCCGCCGAGGAGCAGCCCCACCATGGCCGCGTGCTCGAACCCGCCGACGGCGGCGAGGACGCCGATGGGGTCGGCAGGGTCCGGCTGGTGCAGTTCGAGGGCGCGGCGCACGACGTCGGTCTTGCGGGCCAGGGTCTCGTCGTTGATGCCGGTGCCCCGGCCGGTGACCTCGCCCGGGTCCACGCCGGTGAAGACGGAGATCAGGGCGGCGGACGCGGTGGTGTTCGCGATGCCCATCTCACCGGTGAGCAGCGCCTTGTTGCCGGCGGCGACCAGGTCGCGCGCGGTCTCGATGCCGACCTCGATGGCCTGCTTGGCCTCCTCGCGGGTCATCGCGTGGCCGACGGTCATGTCGGAGGTGCCGGCCCGGACCTTGCGCGGCAGCAGTCCCGGGGTGGCCGGGAGGTCGGAGGCCACACCGACGTCGACCACGCAGACCTCGGCGCCCACCTGCGTGGCGAAGGCGTTGCAGACCGCTCCGCCGCCGAGGAAGTTGGCCACCATCTGGGCGGTGACCTCCTGCGGCCACGGGGTGACGCCCTGGGCGTGAACGCCGTGGTCGCCCGCGAAGACCGCGACGGCCGCGGGCTCCGGAATGGGCGGCGGGCACTGGCGGGACAGTCCGGACAGCTGCGCGGAGATGATCTCCAGCATGCCGAGCGCGCCGGCCGGCTTGGTCATCCGCTTCTGCCGCTCCCATGCCTCGCCGAGTGCCTTGGCGTCCAGCGGGCGGATCTGCGCGACGGTCTCGGCGAGCAGGTCGTGCGGCTCCTCGCCGGGCAGCACCCGCCTGCCGTACGTCTCCTCGTGCACGACCCACGACAGCGGGCGGCGCTTGGACCAGCCGGCCTGCGTCAGCTCGGGCTCGTCCGGGAACTCGTCGACGTAACCCACGCACAGGTAGGCGACCACTTCGAGGTGCTCGGGCAGGCCCAGCGCGCGGACCATCTCGCGCTCGTCGAAGAAGCTGACCCAGCCGACCCCGAGGCCCTCGGCGCGCGCGGCGAGCCACAGGTTCTGGACCGCCAGGGCGGAGGAGTACGGCGCCATCTGCGGCTGGGTGTGCCGGCCCAGGGTGTGCCGGCCGCCGCGGGTCGGGTCGGCGGTGACGACGATGTTCACCGGGGTGTCGAGGATGGCCTCGATCTTCAGTTCCTTGAACTGCTTCGCCCGCCCCTTGGGCAGGGACTTGGCGTAGGCGTCGCGCTGGCGCTCGGCCAGTTCGTGCATGCTGCGCCGGGTCTCGGCGGAGCGGATGACGACGAAGTCCCAGGGCTGCGAGTGGCCCACGGAGGGCGCGGTGTGGGCGGCCTCCAGGACGCGGAGCAGGACCTCGTGCGGGATGGGGTCGTCGCGGAACCCGTTGCGGATGTCCCGGCGCTCCCGCATGACCTTCCGCACGGCCTCGCGCTCGGCGTCGTCGTAGCCGGGGGCGGCGGGGCCGGCGGCCGGCGCGGCGTGCACCGCTCCGGCGCCCTGGGTGTCGAGGTCGTCGGGGTTCTGGGCGAGTACGGGCTGAGCGGGTTCGGACTGGGCGGGTTCGGGCGGAGTCGGTCCGGCCTGGACCGGCTCGGTCTCCGTGGGCGGGTGCTCCCCCGGCGCGTTCCCTGCGAGGCCCTGCTCGGCCGGCGGTTCGGCGGCCGGTCCCGGGGCGGGAGCGACGGGAACGGCGCCGGTGTCGGCCGGGCGGGGCGCGGGGACCGGACCTGTGGCCTCCGGCACGGGCTGTTCCTCGGTGGGGAGGGTCAGCGGCTGCGGCGGGGTCGGCGCGAGACGCGGGGTGGTCGGCACGACTCCCTCGACGGAAACGAACTCCCCCAGGGTCTGGTCCGGCCGCGCCTCCAGGGGAACGCTGCCGGGGAGCGGCGTGGCGGTGCCGTCGGGAGCGGTCGGGCCGGCAGCGGGAACCTCGGGTTCCGAGGGGGCCGGGGAATCGGGAAGCGGCGCCCACGCCTCCTGAACGGGCGGGGCGAAGGGGGCGGCCGGGGTCTGCTGGGGGCCCTGGACCGGGTGCGCGACCGGGACGTACTGGCCGCCCGGTCCCTCGGCTACGGGCGCGGCTGCCGCCGCCTGCTGAAGCACCGGCTCGGCTGCCTCGACAGGGGTGAGCTCGGTGTCGGGGGCGGGCGCTGCTTCGAGGGCTGATACGACGGGCTCCGGTGCCTCGGCGTGCTCGGGCGTCCGAAGGGCCGCGGCTTCGGGAGCCTGCGCCTCGTCGACGGGTGCGGCCGGTTCGGCAGGTACGGGGGCGGACGCCTCGGCGTCGCCGTCGTTCCGGGCGGCGGTGGCGATTGCCTGCGGGTCTGCCGGGCCGGTGAACGGTCCCTGGGGTTCGTGGGCCACGGCGGAGGCGGCCTCGGTTCCGTCGGCGGCGGTGGTGACGCCCTCCGGTGCCTGGGCGGCCACGGCCTCCTGGACCGGAGAGTCCGGCGCCATGGCGACGACGGGGGCGGCGCCCGCCTCGGGCACCGGCACCTGCTCCTCGGCAGCCGGTGCCGGTACGGGCTCGGCGCCCTGACCCGCATCCGGGCCCGCGTCCGGGACGAGGGACGGTACGGCGTCCACTGCGGGGCCGGCTTCGTACCCGGGGCTCTCGGGCAGCCCGGCGATCACACCGGTCGCCGAACCCGATTCCGCACCGGGCCCGGTCGCGTCGGTCGTCGGTACGGAAGAACCCTCGGAGCCCTGGGACCCCGCAAGGCCCTCCGGACCGGGCGCGGGAGCGGCGTCCGCGACCGGCGCACCCGTGGTGCTCTGCCGGTCCGTCGCGGCCGCGGCGGCCTGCGGCGCGTCCTGCGGCTGACCGGCGCCCGCCTCCGTCGCGACGCGTGCGACCAGCGCCTGGGTGGCGCCCATGGACCGCTGGGGCGGAACAACCGTTTCCGCCGGGGCGGTCGCACCCGCCGCGGCATGGGCACCCCAGGGCTGCGCCGTCCGCGGGACCGCCTCTCGGACGCGCGGCACGTCGAGGTACTCGGGGCCGGTGACCGGCGGGCCGACCTGGCGCACCGGCACGTCGGCGGGGCCGCGGTCGGCAAGGGAGCGGACCGGGCCGGCGGTGGTGCTGGGAATGGGCGGGCCGAGGTGCAGCGGACGGCGCGGCGTGACCGGTGCCTGCGACTCGTGCGTGACCGCGGGACCGGGCGCCTGCGGCTGCCCCGGTTCGGGCAGGCGGACACCGCCGAGGTCGACCGAGCCGGTGTCCCGGCCGCCCGTCTCGTGCGGCCCCGGCTCGTGCACGGTCTCGACGACCGGCTCCGGCGCGGGCGGGGCGACCTCGTTGCCCCAGGCGCCCTGGGCACCGGGCAGCAGCAGGTCTTCGTCCTCGGCAGAACTCTCGGAGAGGTAGGTGTACGAGTCGGGCGCGGGGACGCCCGGCTGCTCCACCATGCCTACGTTCTCCGGCTGTCCCTCGCCCGGGACCTGGCCGGTGTCGGTCATGCGTACCCCTCGCCCATCGGTTAGTGCTCCTACGACCAACTCACCCGGAACGGCGCACCCGACCGCCCCACACTGAAGAACGAGCGTGCGTCCCCAGCGGCACGAACGGCCTGCCCTAAAAGGCGACAAAGCCATCCACAGGCATTGTGGCTGCCGTACGACCGCCGCGTCAGCTTGATCCGCGACGGTTCCGCTGTGGACTGCGCCACGTTGCGCGTCCTTGGGTTGTGCCGTACCACACACGCCTCGGAACGGGCGTGTTTTCGGGACATTGGTCGACGAGTCGGCGGGCGTCCGAGTTGCGGTACAACGATCGGCCAGCCTACCGCGCGCAATACGACAACCCGATCGCGGGGACGGCATCGGAACAGGGCGGCGCGCTCAGGCGGTACGCGGCGGCAGTACGCCGCTGAGCAGGAACGCGACGCTCCGCTCGGTCTCCGTCCAGGCTCTGGTGTCGAGCTCGACGGACTGCAGGAGGGCACACTCGACCTGGTAGCCGTGCTCGGTCAGTTCCCGGCCGATCCGTTCGGCCGCGTCGCGAGTGGCGGCGTGCGTGACGATGCGCTGCGGGCGGCGGTCGGCCACTGCCAGGACCACGGCCGCTCCCCCGCCGCCGACCCGGACGACGTCCGGTTCGGGGAGGTCCTCCAGCGCCTGCGGGGCGGTGCCGTGCACGATCTGGAGCTGGACGCCGTGACGGCGGGCGGTGGACTCGGTGTGCGCGCAGGCCCGCGGGTCGCTGTCGACGGCGATGACCGCGGCGCCGGCCCGTGCCGCCTCGGTGGCGAAGGCACCGCTCCCACAGCCGATGTCCCACACGAGGTCGCCGAGCCTCGGTCCGAGCCGGGCTAGCTGGGAGACGCGCAGCGGTTCCTGTTCGCCCTCGCCGAGGTCGCCGCCGTAGGCGTCGGCCGGCAGCGTCCAGCCGCGCGGGCCGGCGGCGGGGTCGCGCCCGGCGATCCAGCCGCCGGACGCGGTGGTGGCGGCCTGGCCGCCGATGACGATGACGACGTTCGGGTCGCGCCAGGTGTGGTCGGCGGCCCTGTCGGAGGTGACGACGCTGACCTGCTCGCGCGCGGTGCCGAGCTCCTCGCAGATGACGAAGGTGCGGTGGACGCCCTCCATGAGCAGGCCCAGTTCGGCCGGGCCGGCGCCGGGAGACGTAAGAACCGCCACTTTGGTGTGGGCCCGGCATACATTCACCGCGCGTCGCAGGGTTCGGGGATGTGCGACCACCACGTGTGCGTCGTCCCAGGGCATGCCGGCGCGGGCGAAGGCGGCGGCAACGGAGGAGACCGCGGGGACGACCTCGACCTCGAGGCCGAACTCGGGTGCGCGCAGGGACCGTACGACGCCGAAGAAGCCCGGGTCTCCGTCGGCGAGGACCACCGCCGTGCCGCGGTGGCCGGCGATCCGGCGGGCGGCCAGAGCGGCACTGCCGAGCCGGATGCGCTCGGCACCGGCGGGTACCTCGGGAAGCTCCAGGTGGTGCGCGGCGCCTGCCACCAGGGTGGCGGCGCCCAGTGCGGCGCGGGCCGCTGCGGTCAGCGGCGAACCGTCCCAGCCGATCACCGTGACCCGGTCGGCCATCGTTGTCAGTCTCCTGGTGTGCGCGGGGCGTCTTGGGTGTGCGGGACGTGGTCGGCCGCTCCGCCCGCGGGCGGGCTTGGTGAGAGTACCCGGTACGGCCATGAACCGGGGTGACCCACCACCGGCCACCCGTCCGGGAGGGTTCCGGAAAAAAATCAGCTCCAGTCGGTGAAGGCGGTGAACTGTCCGGTGTCGGCCAGCTGTTCGGCCGAGCCCTCGAGGTCCTCCGGCAGCAGGCTCCACACGATGAAGTCGGTGCGGACGTCCGTCCAGACGCCGTCGCCGCCGCGGACGTGGGCTATACAGGCGTTGCGCAGGACGCCCTCGCTGATGCAGCCGATCTTCTGGGCGACCTGCTGCGAGGCGGTGTTGTCGGCGGCGGTGCGCAGCTCGACGCGTTCCAGCTTCTGGTCGCCGAAGAGCCACTGGGCCGTGGCCATGGCGGCCTCGGAGGCGTAGCCCTCGCCGCGCGCCCAGGGGGCGACGATGTACGAGAGTTCGGTGGACCGGACGTGCCAGTTGGTCTTGGTGAGCTGGATGATGCCCACCAGGCGCTGGGTGAGGAACTCGGTGACGACGAGGTCCAGTCCGCGTCCGGCCGCACGTTCGGCGGGTGCGTACTCGGTGACCCAGGTGCGGGCGGCCTGCTCGGTGAAGGGCTGGGGAACGTCGGTCCAGGCGGCGACCTGCTCGTCGTTCATCATCTCGGCCAGGGTGGGGACGTCGTCCGCGTCGAGGGGACGCAGCACCAACCGCTCCGTGCTGATGGAGATGTTGGGGAAGGTGCTGCTCGTCATGCGCCGCTCCGTAACCTTCGTGACCGTCGGATACCGCTGAACTGCCCAGCATGCAGCATGAAAGCACCGGACCGCACCACGGGGTCCACTCCGTGTACCGGAGTGGACCCCGAGAGTGCCGAACGGGTGCCGGGCGCGGCGCGGACGGCTGAGTGCCCCCCTCGCGCGCCCGGCCGTGTGCCCTGTGTCGGTGGTGCGCGTCGCCCGGACCGGACGACGGATCAGAAGGCGGCGACGACCGAGCCGGCGTACTTGTCGTCGATGAACTTCTTGACCTCGTCGGAGGTGAGGAGTTCGGCGAGCTTCTTCACGCGCGGGTCGTCCTCGTTGCCCTCCTTGACGGCGAGGAAGTTGGCGTGCGGGTTGCCCTCGGCGGACTCGAGGACGAGGGCGTCCTCGGCCGGCTGGAGATCGGCCCCGATGGCGTAGTTGCCGTTGACCACCGCGGCGTCGACGTCGGCCAGGGCGCGCGGCGTCTGGGCCGCCTCCAGCTCCTTGAACTTGAGCTTCTTCGGGTTCCCGGTGATGTCCGACGGGGTCGCCCCGAAGCCGACGCCGTCCTTGATCGTGATGATCTTGTTGGCGGCGAGCAGCTGCAGTGCGCGTCCCTCGTTGATGGTGTCGTTGGGGATGGCGATGGTCGCGCCGCTCTTCAGCTCGTCGGCCTCCTTGACCTTCTCGGAGTAGAGGCCGAGCGGCTCCAGGTGCACGTCGCCGGCGGGCACGATGTGGGTGCCGTTCTTCTTGTTGAAGTCGTCGAGGTACGCCTGGGTCTGGAAGTAGTTGGCGTCCACCGAGCCGTCCTCCGTGGAGGTGTTCGGCGTGACGTAGTCGGTGACTTCCTTGACCTCCAGGTCGAGCCCGGCCTTCTCGGCCAGGTTGTCCTTGACGAAGTTGAGGATCTCGGCGTGCGGCACGGGGCTCGCGGCGACGGTCAGCGGGCCGGAGGCGTCGGACCCGGACTCCTCCTCCGAGCCGCAGGCGGTGAGGCCGAGGGTGAGAGCTCCGGCGGCGAGGACGGCGGTGGTGATCTTGATGGTGTTACGCACGAAAAGTGCCTTTCCTTCAGGGTGGTACGGCCCCGACTCGGGGTGGTGCGGGGCCTTCGGGGAAGTGGGGATCAGGGGATGCGCGAAGGCTGAGGGCGGGGCCTGGGCTACCCGGCCGTGCCGGCGTCGGCCGTCGCGGTAGTCGTCGCCGGCTCCTTGGCCTTGAGCAGCCGCAGCCTCGGCCCGGAGCCCTGGCGTCCGCCCCGGTGGTGCAGGGAGCGGGCCGCGTAGTCGCCGGCGAACTGGATGAGGGAGATGACCACGGCGAGGACCGCCACGGTGATCCACATCAGTCCGGTCTCGAAGCGCTGGTAGCCGTAGCGGACGGCGAGGTCGCCGAGTCCGCCGCCGCCCACGGTGCCGGCCATCGCCGAGTAACCGATGAGGGCGACGATCGTGGTGGTGGTGCTGGCGATCAGCGAGGGCAGCGCCTCGGGCACGAGGACCCGGCGGACGATCGTCCAGGTGTTGCCGCCCATGGCCTGCACGGCCTCGACGAGCCCGTGGTCCACTTCGCGTACGGCCGTCTCGACGAGCCGCGCGAAGAAGGGGATGCCGCCGATGGCGAGCGGCACGATCGCGGCCGCGCTGCCGATGGTCGTCCCGGTGATCCAGCGGGTGAAGCTCATCAGGGCGACCATGAGGATGATGAACGGCATCGAACGGCCGACGTTCACGATCTGCCCGATGACCTTGTTCACCGGGCTGTTCTGCAGCAGTCCGCCCTTGTCGGTGAGGACCAGCAGGACGCCGATCGGGAGGCCGAGGACGACGCTGATCAGGGTCGACCAGCCGACCATGATCAGCGTCTCCCCACACGCCTGTTCCAGCAGCGGCTGCATCTGGGACCAGGTCACTTGGCCTCCTCCTTCACGAGCGCCGACGGCGCCTGATCCGCCTGCTGCGCCGGTTCCGTCTGTTCGACGCTCTCGATGTGCAGCCCTTGTTCGCGCAGGAAGCCGATCGGTACGACGTTGTCCTCGTAGCGGCCCGGGAGTTCGATGCGCATCCTGCCCACCTGGAGGCCGCCCACGGTGTCGATGGCGGCGCCGAGGATCGAGATGTCGATGTTGTAGGTGCGGGCCAGCTGGGAGATGACCGGCTGGGTCGCGCTCTCGCCCTGGAAGGTGATGTCCAGGACGGTGCGGTTGTCGCCCGAGGCGTCGCCGGCGACCGGGAACAGCGCGGAGGCCAGTTCGGAGCCGGGTGTCGCCAGGAGTTCGGTGACGGTGCCGGACTCGACGACGCGGCCGTGTTCCATCAACGCGGCCGAGTCGCAGATCGACTTCACGACGTCCATCTCGTGCGTGATGAGCAGGACGGTCAGGCCGAGCTGGCGGTTGAGGTCGCGCAGCAGCGCCAGGATGGAGCGGGTGGTCTCCGGGTCGAGGGCGCTGGTGGCCTCGTCGGACAGCAGCACCTTGGGGTCGCCGGCCAGGGCGCGGGCGATGCCGACGCGCTGCTTCTGGCCGCCGGAGAGCTGGGCGGGGTAGGCCTTGGCCTTCTCGGCGAGGCCGACCAGGTCGAGCAGTTCCAGTGCCTTGCGGGAACGTTCCTTCCCCGACCGGCCGAGGATCTCCAACGGCAGTTCGACGTTGTCCTGCACGGTGCGCGAGGAGAGCAGGTTGAAGTGCTGGAAGACCATGCCGATGCGGCTGCGGGCCTGCCGCAGTTCCCGGCCGGCCCGCGGACCACGCCCGGCCAGGGCGGTGAGGTCCTGGCCGGCGACGGTCACGGTGCCCGAGGTGGGGCGCTCCAGCAGGTTGACGCAGCGAATGAGCGAGGACTTGCCGGCGCCGGACTGGCCGATGACGCCGTAGATCTCGCCTTCGCGGACGTGCAGGTCGACGCCGTCCAGGGCGGTGACCTCGCGTCCGCGTGAGCGGTAGACCTTGGTGAGGCCCGAGGTGGTGATCACGTGGGTAACCGTCACTTTCGAGTGCGCGGCACGTCAGGGGAGCCGGGCACGAGGCATGGAGGGGCGAAGCTCAGGGGCCGGAAGCGGCACGGCCTCTCGCGAGCGGTGCGGAAGCAACCATGGAGAGACGTGCGCGCGGGGCGTGGTTCGGTGCGCATGCGGAACACGGGGGACTCACGTGCGGGTACGAACAGGCTCTCGCTTCGGGGCGCGAGGCTCAGATGCTGCAAGGGCCCTCTAGAAGGCGCACATTCGGAGCGGACACATACATCCGGCACCGAGCGGCACACGCGCCTCGGTGGCAGGGATGCGGTCGCTCGTCGTGGTCATGCGGCCAGTAAAGCAGATGTTCACTCCTGACCGGACAGGGCTGTCCATATCCCGGACAGCCGTGGACACCCGTGACCGCATGTCAGGGCCGTGCGGTGATCTCCACCCCGGCATCCGTGACCAGTACGGACAGGGCCGACAGGTCCCCGACCACGAGATCGGCGGTCAGTTCGTGGGCCTGATGGGTTGTGGCCAAAGCCACGGTGGTCATCCCGGCCGCCCGGCCCGCCTGGAGCCCGGCGGGGGCGTCCTCGAAGACGACGCAATGGGCGGGGTCGACGCCGAGGGCACGGGCGGCGAGCAGATAGGGCTCGGGGTCGGGCTTGCCCCGGGTGACATCGTCGGCGGCGACCAGGGTCTTGGGCAGGATGCCGGCGGCGGCGAGGCGGGCCTCGGCCAGCCGCCGGGTCGCGGAGGTGACGACGGCCCAGCGTTCGGCCGGCAGCGCGCCGAGGAGGTCCCAGGTGCCCGGCAGCGGGATCGCACCGCCGTTCGGCACGTCCTCCACCTCCAGGTCCTCGATCCGTGCGACGGCCTCGGGCACGACATGGGCGGGCAGCAGGTCGGCGGCTATCTCGACGGCCGGGCGGCCGTGCAGTTCGATCCGCCCGAACTCCTCGGCCGTGATCCCGTACTCGACGGCCCACCGGGTCCAGCAGCGCTGCACGGATTCGAGGGAGGAGACGAGAGTGCCGTCGTTGTCGAACAGGAGGGCTTGCGCATGGATGGTCATGCCATCGACCCTACGGCGCCCGGATCCGCGGCTGTGCCCGTACCCGGCCCCACCGCGCCCGGCCCCACCGTGCCCGTGCGCGGTGGGGCCGGGCGCGGTGGGGCCATTACGGCGTAATAAGGTCGCTGCCATGCTTGATGCCCTGACGCCGGCGACCGGCGTCGCCGCGCTGCTGCTCGCCGCCTGGTGCGGCTGGGCCGCCTACCGCGACCAGCCGACGAAGGACTGGCACTTCATCGGCATGGCCGTGGTCACCCTGCTGACACTGGTTCAGCTGGTGGTCGGGATCGTGCAGCTGGCCCGGGGCGAGGAGCCGGAGCAGGGGACGGTCATCTTCGTGGCGTACCTGCTGGGCTCGTTCGCGTGCGTTCCGGCGGCGGGCTTCATGTCACTGGCCGAGCGCACCCGGTGGGGCTCGGTCACGGTGGCCGCGAGCGGTGTCGTCCTGGCCGTGCTCGAGGTGCGGCTCCATGACATCTGGAAGGGCTGAGATGACCGCGACGGAACAGGACCCGGGGCAGAAGCCGGGCGGGACCCGGCTGATCGGCGGGCCCGGACTGCTGCTGGTGTGGCTGTACGGAGTGATGGTCGTCGGCGCCGTGTCGCGTTCCGCGTACCAGATCGCCACCGAGTTCGACCGGGCACCGCTCGCCTACTCGCTCTCGGCGATCGCCGGAGTGGTCTACGGCTTCATCACGTACACCCTGGTCCGCGGCGGGGAGACGGCCCGCAGGGCGGCGCTGGTGTGCTGCGCGGCCGAGCTGGTGGGCGTCCTGACGGTCGGCACCTGGACCCTGGTGGATCCGTCCGCCTTCCCCGACGCGACCGTGTGGTCGGACTACGGGATGGGCTACCTGTTCATCCCCGTACTGCTGCCCCTCACCGCCCTGTACTGGCTGCGTAAGGCCCGCACGGCGTAACGGGCGCGCTCCGGGCGGACGCCGGCGGACCGCGCCCCGATCGGGCGGCGGCCCCGTCGTCCGCCCGGCTCCCTCTCCATCAGGCGGTGGCCGCGTACGAATCCGTCGTCTTCTCCAGGACGATCATCGGTACGCCGTCCGCGCCCCGGGACGTCCCGACCCGCTGGTAGCCGACCTTGCTGTACAGCTGGAGGTTGCTCTCGCTGCGGTGACCGGCCTGGAGACGGAACATCCTGGCGCCCCGCTCGTCGGCGAGTGCGGACTCGGCGGCGCGCAGCAGCCGGGCCCCGATGCCGTGGCCCTGGAGGCGGGGGTGGACGCAGAGCTTACCGATGGCCGCGGCGGCGTCCTCGGTGCTCCTGCCGTGCACCGAGCCGACGACCTCGTCGCCGAGCCGGGCGACGAAGACCAGGTCGGTGCTGACCTCCTCGCGGACCGAGTCCAGACTCTGGACGAGCGGAGCGATGCGGTAGTTGCCGTACAGCGCCGCCTCGCTCTGGAAGCACAGATACTGCAACCTGAAGATCTGCTCGGCGTCCTGCTCCGTCGCCGCAGAGATGGTCACGCTCATGCCCATGTGCGCACGCCTCCCGCTCACCTGATCACCTGTGGTCCCTCACTCCTATCCCCGTCCTCACCCTGCCGCAACCTCCGGCGCGAGCAAACGACGCAGACATCCAAGACATCTGGAGCGTTCCGGACCCAGGCTGCCTTGTGAGATACCCAACTCCCCTGCGATTTCCCGGTAGGTCGAATCGTGCGGGGACAGAAGTGCCTCCAGCAGCCGGGGGCAGCGGCCGGGCAGCCGGCGCACCGCGTCCCGCAGGGCGCGGCGGCGGGCGGCGGCGAGGGCGAGGAGTTCGGGGTCACCCTCGCCGGTGCCGGAGGTGTCGGCGGGGTCATTGGCCCACGGCGTCTCGTGCCGGGCGGTGCGGCGGGTGCGGCGGGCCTCGGTTCGGACGGTCCGGCGGAGCCAGCCCGGAGGATCGTGCGGAGGGTCGTGCGCGTCGAGGCGTTCCAGGAGGAGCAGCCAGACCGTCTGTTCGAGGTCGGCGGGTTCGGCGCCGGACGCGTACGCCTCGGCGGAGGCCTCCGCGGTGAGCAGCGGACGGAGGGCGGTGACCAGGTCGTACGTCATATGCGCAACGACGCCGGCCGCCCCGGGCGGGGTTGCCGGGGACGACCGGAAATCACCCCACCGGGGCGGGACGGCTCAGCCGTTGACGAAGTCCTCGCGGGCCAGCAGCCCGGTGTCCGGGTGGTCGGTGAAGACGCCGTCGATGCCGGTGGCGAAGTAGGCCCGGAAGGCGCCGAAGACATCGCCGTAGGCGTCGGGGTCGTTGCCCTTGCGGAAGTTCGCGGGCAGGAAGGGGTTCTCGTTGCGCATCGTGTAGGGGTGCAGGATCAAGCCGGCCCGGTGCGCGTCGCGGACGAGGGTGGTGGGCCGGGTGAGGTTTCCGGCCGCGTCCTTGGGGATGACCAGGTCCAGGGTGGGACCGATGCCCTGCGCGTAGGAGGCGATCTCCTTGAGGCCCTTCGGCGTGACGAGGTCGGCCACCTTGCGCGGGTCGCCGGTCTCCACGAAGTCCCAGGGACGGCTGTTCGCACCGGAGAGCAGCACGGCGAGCGGGTTGCCGACGAGCCGGCTCATCCGCTGGATGCTGGTGGGCTCGAAGGACTGGATGATGACGGGCGAGTTCTTCTTGTCCTTGCCGTGCTTGCGCAGCAGCCGGGCGAGGAGTTCCTCGGTGCCCAGGCCCAGCTTGCGGAAGTAGGTGGGGTGCTTGAGTTCGGGGTAGATCCAGACCTGCTTGCCCCGCTTGCGGGTCTGCTCGTTCTGCCAGCGGAGCACCTCTTCGAAGGTGGGGATCTCCCAGCGGCCGTCGTAGAGGGTGTTGTGCGGGCGGTTGGCCGGAATGCGCTCGATGGCGCGGAGCCGCTTGAGTTCGGCGAGGGTGAAGTCCTCGGTGAACCAGCCGGTGACGGAGACACCGTCGAGCAGCTTCGTACGCTCGCGGTCGGCGAACTCGGGGTGGTCCGCGACATCCGTGGTGCCGCCGATCTCCGGCTCGTGCCGGCAGACGAGGTGGCCGTCCCTGGTGGGCACCAGGTCGCCGGCCTCGACGATGTCGGCGCCCAGGTCGAGGGCCAGATCGTAGGCGCCGAAGGTGTGCTCGGGCCGGTAGCCGCTGGCGCCCCGGTGGCCGATGACCGTCGGAACGGGCAGGCCCTTCAGCCCTCGTCCGCCGCCGGGCCGGGATGCGCCGGGCCGGGCCTCGGCGGCTCTCGCCGTGCCGCCCAGTCCGAGGACCGTACCGCCCGCGCCGAGCACCGCCGCGCCGAGGAGCGCGCGCCGTCCGGTCCCGCCGGTCGCCGTTTCGTCCGTCCGCTCGCCCGACTCCTGCGCTCCCATGAGGACCCTCCTGCCGTTGACCATCAGTTGCGGGGCGATCGTAGGGGCGCGTACATGACGAATGGGAGACCGCGACCGGAACACGCGGGTGATACGGGGATACGGGATGCCGCACGGGTCGGCCGCGACCCGAACGGTCCTATGGGGCACAAGATCTGACAACCCGTCGGGTTCGGGGCGCCGCACCGGGGTACTCGTACGGTCCGGAGGATCGGCGGCGCGCCTCCCGCGGGCCGCGGGTCGCGCATGGTTTCATCCGGGCCGTGCCCGAACCCCTGACCGACGGCGGTCGCACCCCGACCGGCGGCGCCGACCCTCCCGGACGCGACATGTCTCACATCCCGGCGCGCGCGTTACGGCCGCGCAACACCGTGTCACCGCAGGTGAACATGCGTAGACACCATGCAATACCTGGGTGAACCCGACGTGCGGCGACCCCTCGTCCGCGAGTAATGTCCTCACCTGCACAGACTCATACCGCATTCCCGACACCGGAGGACCCGTTGTCCCGCTTCGCGCTCATCAAGGCAGTGCTCGGCCCGGTCATGCGCCTGATGTTCCGCCCCCGGGTGGAAGGCCTGGAGCACATCCCGGGGGACGGTCCGGTGATCCTGGCGGGCAACCATCTCACCTTCATCGACTCGGTGGTCCTGCCGGTGGTCTGCGACCGTCAGGTCTTCTTCATCGGCAAGGACGAGTACGTCATCGGCAAGGGGCCCAAGGGCCGGCTGATGGCCTGGTTCTTCACCGGCGTGGGCATGATCCCGGTCGACCGCGACGGCGGCCGGGGCGGGGTCGCGGCGCTGATGACGGGCCGTCGGGTGTTGGAGGAGGGCAAGGTCTTCGGCATCTACCCGGAGGGCACCCGCTCCCCCGACGGCCGTCTCTATCGAGGCCGCACCGGTATCGCGCGGCTCACTCTGATGACGGGCGCGCCCGTCGTCCCGTTCGCCGTGATCGGCACCGACAAGCTCCAGCCGGGCGGCGCGGGCCTGCCCCGGCCGGGCAGGGTCACGGTCCGCTTCGGCGAGGCGATGGAGTTCTCCCGCTACGAGGGCATGGACCGCGACCGCTACATCCTGCGGGCCGTGACCGACTCGGTGATGACGGAGGTCATGCGCCTGTCCGGGCAGGAGTACGTGGACATGTACGCCAGCAAGGCAAAGGCGGCCTGACGTCCGACGCCCCGGAACTTCCGGCGGGGCAGGGGCGCCGCGGCATCACGGGCACCCGGCCCCGGAGGTTTCGTCGGTCTGCGTGTTTCCCTCGGTTCCGTCCTCCGGGCGCCGGCCGCACCCCAGGGACCAGGCTGCGCCGGCGGCGGCCGGCAGGGGCACGGACTCCTCAGTGCCAGGCCAGCCGTCCGCGGCGCTCCCAGTACGCGTGCGGATCCTCGGGCAGTGCGGCGAGGCGGGCAAGCTGGTCGTCGTCGAGGTCGACGGCCGCCGCGTGCAGGTTGGAGGCGAGCTGCGCGGTGGTGGCGGCGCCGGAGAGGACGACGCCCGCCCAGGGCCGGCGCAGTACGAACGCGAGGGCGACGGCGTCGCACGCCAGGCCGGTCTCCTCGGCGACGGCCCTGAGCGCGTCGGGGGCGTGGGCCGCGGCCAGCCGCCCGTTGGCCATGCCCTCCTTGACGATCACCGTGAGCCCGGCGTCGTGGGCCTCGGCCAGTGCGGGCTCGGCGGAGGTCTCCAGCGCGTTGTACGTGGACTGGACGGTACGGAACAGGGGTTCGCCGTCGACGGTGACGGCGAGCGCGGCGCGGACGGCGTCGGCCTGGGCCGGACCGCTGGTGGAGAAGCCGACCGTGAGGCCCTGGGCCGCCGCCTCGGCGAGCCGGACGTGGAGGTCCTTGTCGGTGAGAGCAGGGCTCTCGGGGGTCACCGAATGGATCTGGTAGAGGTCGAGCCGGTCCCCGAGCAGCGCGTCGGACTCGGCGCGCTGCCGCTCGTAGGCGGCGAGGGAGTGATCCTTGATCTCGTGGTGCTCGGCGTCGGTGGACCAGTCGGCGGTGTACGTGTAGCCCCATTTGCTGCCGATGACGACGTCGTCGGCGTCGGGCCGCTTCGTCAGCCAGTCGGCGAGGAACTCCTCGGACCTGCCGTACGAGCGGGCCGCGTCGAAGTAGCGGACGCCCTGGGCATAGGCGGCGTCGAGGAGGTCGTGGGTACGGGTGCGCAGGGCCTCGACGCTGCGGTCGGCGCCGAGGTCGTCGTCACGGCCCAGGTTGATGTAGCCGGGACGGCCGACGGCGGCGAGTCCCAGGCCGATGTGACAGGTGGGGGTGGTGGCCGAAGCCAGTGTGGCGAAGGGCATCGGGGCTCCGTTCGGTCGGCTCCTTGCGGCTGCCGGACCAACCTAACCCGCGATGCCCTGCGGCACCTGATCCCTTACTTCCTGGCGTTCGCCCACGCGTGCTGGGCGGCCAGGTCCGTCCTGAGCTCGGCGAGCTGGACGGCGACCGCGCTCGGTGCCGTGCCGCCGCGGCCGTCGCGGGAGGCGAGGGCGCCAGGGACGTTGAGGACCGTGCGCACCTCGGGGGTGAGGTGGGCGGAGATCTTCACGAACTGCTCGTCGGTCAGCTCGTCGAGCTCCTTGCCCTCGGCCTCGGCGGTCTTGACGCACTCGCCGGCGACCTCGTGCGCGACGCGGAACGGCACACCCTGCTTGACCAGCCACTCGGCGATGTCGGTGGCCAGCGAGAACCCGGCCGGGGCCAGCTCCTCCATGCGCTCACGGTGCACGGTGAGGGTGGCCATCATCCCGGTGAAGGCCGGCAGCAGGATCTCCAGCTGGTCGATGGAGTCGAAGACCGGCTCCTTGTCCTCCTGGAGGTCGCGGTTGTACGCGAGCGGGAGGGCCTTGAGGGTGGCCATCAGGCCGGTCAGGTTGCCGATCAGCCGGCCCGACTTGCCGCGCGCCAGCTCCGCGATGTCCGGGTTCTTCTTCTGCGGCATGATCGAGGAGCCGGTGGAAAAGGCGTCGTGCAGGGTCACGAAGGAGAACTCCTTCGTGTTCCAGATGATGACCTCCTCGGCGATCCGGGAGAGGTTCACGCCGATCATCGCGGTGATGAAGGCGAACTCGGCGACGAAGTCCCTCGATGCCGTGCCGTCGATGGAGTTGGCCGCGCTGCCGTGCTCGAAGCCGAGGTCGCGGGCCACCGCCTCGGGGTCCAGGCCGAGGCTGCTGCCGGCCAGTGCGCCCGAACCGTAGGGCGAGACCGCGGTCCGCTCGTCCCACTGGCGCAGCCGCTCGGCGTCCCGGGACAGTGCCTGGACGTGGGCGAGGACATGGTGGGCGAAGAGCACCGGCTGGGCGTGCTGGAGGTGGGTGCGGCCGGGCATCGCCACGTCCGAATGGGCCTCGGCGAGACCGACGAGGGCGTCCTGGAGCTCGGCGATCAGACCGCCGAGCGTACGGGCGTGATCCCGCAGGTACATCCGGAACAGGGTCGCGACCTGGTCGTTCCTCGACCGCCCGGCGCGCAGTTTGCCGCCGAGGTCGGGGCCGAGCCGCTCCAGCAGGCCGCGCTCCAGGGCGGTGTGCACGTCCTCGTCGGCGATGGTGCCGGTGAACGAGCCGTCGGCGACGTCCGCCTCCAGCCGGTCGAGGCCCTCGATCATGCGGGTGAGCTCGTCCTCGGTGAGCAGGCCCGCCCCGTGCAGCACGCGCGCGTGGGCACGCGAACCGGCGATGTCGTAGGGCGCGAGCCGCCAGTCGAAATGGACGGACGCGGACAGCTTGGCCAGGGCCTCGGCGGGACCGTCGGCGAAACGGCCGCCCCAGAGCCGTACGTCACCGCTGTTGCTGCTCACTTGCGTTACTCCTCGAAGACAGGCAGGTCATGGATGTGCCACCGCCTCCTCACTCAGGCGCAGGAGAGTGAGGAGGCGGTGTCAGATTAGTGCGTGCCGGGTCGTCAGCCGGTCAGGCGAGGTCGCGCTTGGCGGCGATCTTCGACGACAGGCTGTAGATGTCGATGAAGCCCTTGGCCGCCGCCTGGTCGAACGTGTCGCCGGTGTCGTAGGTGGCGAGGTTGAAGTCGTACAGGGACGACTCGGAGCGCCGGCCGGTGACGACGGCCCGCCCGCCGTGCAGGGTCATCCGGACGTCGCCGTTGACGTGCTGGTTGGCCTCGGTGATGAAGCCGTCCAGGGCGCGCTTGAGCGGGGAGAACCACTGGCCGTCGTAGACCAGTTCGCCCCAGCGCTGCTCGACCTGCCGCTTGTAGCGGGCGAGTTCGCGCTCGACGGTGACGTTCTCCAGCTCCTGGTGGGCCGTGATCAGCGCGATGGCGCCGGGAGCCTCGTACACCTCGCGGGACTTGATGCCGACGAGGCGGTCCTCGACCATGTCGATCCGGCCGACGCCCTGGGCACCCGCGCGCTCGTTGAGCTGCTGGATGGCCTGGAGGACGGTGACGGGCCTGCCGTCGACGGCGACCGGCACGCCCGCCTTGAAGGTGATGACGACCTCGTCGGCCTCGCGCGCCACGGCGGGGTTCTGCGTGTACTCGTAGACGTCCTCGATCGGCGCGTTCCAGATGTCCTCGAGGAAGCCGGTCTCGACGGCGCGGCCGAACACGTTCTGGTCGATGGAGTACGGCGACTTCTTCGTGGTCGCGATCGGCAGGCCCTTGGCCTCGCAGAAGGCGATGGCCTTGTCGCGGGTCATGGCGTAGTCACGGACCGGGGCGATGCACTTCAGGTCGGGAGCGAGGGCGACGATGCCGGCCTCGAAGCGGACCTGGTCGTTGCCCTTGCCGGTGCAGCCGTGGGCGACGGTGCCGGCGCCGTGCTTCTGCGCGGTGGCGACGAGGTGCTTGACGATCGTCGGCCGGGACAGCGCGGAGACCAGCGGGTAGCGGTCCATGTAGAGGGCGTTGGCCTTGATCGCCGGGAGGCAGTACTCGTCGGCGAATTCGTCCTTGGCGTCCGCGACCTCGGCCTCGACGGCACCGCAGGCGAGCGCGCGCTTGCGGATGACGTCCAGGTCCTCGCCGCCCTGGCCGACGTCGACCGCAACGGCGATGACCTCAGCGCCCGTCTCCTCGGCGATCCAGCCGATGGCGACGGAGGTGTCCAGACCGCCCGAATAGGCGAGTACGACGCGCTCGGTCACGGGCTTCTCCTTACAGTGCATTCGCTGATATGCATGAGTATGCAGGAGGATGCATGATTCGTCAATCTGGCCCCATCCGGAGGGCCCGCCTCCCTCGGGGAGGCGATTTCGTACGGAGTGTGCGGAATCCTTCACGCGGAGGGTGCGGAGTCCGGGGTTGATTCGACGTGCGGGTGAACGCGGGTAATCGCTTTCCCGTACCTCCCGCAGGACGCAGGCGCCGCGTCGGCGCAGCCGAGCCCTCCCCCCACGGGCTCTCCCCCCACGCAACCCCGAACCGCCCCCGACCCGAGGGAGGCATTCACATGTCCAGGGCCCTTCCGAATTACAACAAGCGTCGCGTCGGTTTCATCGGCGGCGCCGCCGCGGTGGCGCTGTCCGGTGCGGTGATCGCCGGATCCGCCCTCGCCGGCGAGTCCTCCGACAGCAACGACGCGAACGCCCGGACGCTCGCGGGACCCGGCACGATCAGCTGCCCCGACGTCGCCGCGGAGCTTCCCGCGACCCCCGCCTCCGCCCAGGCCGAGGTCGACCGCAACCTCGGCCAACTCGACACCCAGATCACCGAGGCCAACCAGCGACTCGTCGACACCGTCGGCCAGGGCGGACCCGACTTCGTCCAGAACGCCGTCCTCGGCCCTCTGGAGGACAAGCGCGTCGCCGCCATCGACCGCATCGCCACCGCCATCGGCCGCACCGCCGAACGCCCCGCCGGACTCGACTCCCTGGCCGCCTGCACGTTCACGAAGTGACGTGACAGGCGCCGTGGCCGCCCCGCATCACGCCGGCCGGGGCGGCCACGGGCGGGGCCCGGCTCCGCCCGGAACCCGTGCCGGCCGTCAATATCCTTAGACGGGCGAACGAACCGCGTCCATACTCTGTGGACATGGGAAAGACCTATGAGCGCATAGACGGCCGCCTGCGCACGTTCATCGAGGCGCAGCCGGTCTTCTTCACCGCCACCGCACCCCTGTCCGCCGACGGTACGGTCAACCTCTCGCCCAAGGGCCTCACGGGGTCCTTCGCGGTCCTCGACGAACTCACCGTGGCCTACCTCGACTTCGCCGGTTCCAACGCCGAGACCATCGCCCATCTCCGGGAGAACGGCCGCATCACCCTGATGTGGTGCGCCTTCCAGGGGCCGCCCAACATCGTGCGCGTGCACGGCCGCGGTGAGTCCGTCTTCCGGGACGACCCGCGCTTCCCGGAGCTGCTCGCCCGCTTCCCCGGCATCGATCCGACAGTCCACGGCCTGCGCGCGGTCGTCGTCGTGACCGCCGACCTCATCCGCGACACCTGCGGCTACGCCGTCCCCTTCATGGCGTACGAGGGGGACCGCGACCTGCACGGGAAGCGGTTCGCGCGCGAGGACGACGCCTCGCTGGACGCGTACTTCACCAAGAAGGAACACATCGCGACAAGCCTCGACGGCCTCCCCGGGCTGCCCCTGCCCCTGCCCCCGGTCCCGGTCCCGGTCCCGCAGCATCCGGCGTCCCCGGAGGCCGCGGCCCAGGACGTGCCTTAGGGCCTCTCGTTGGGATCATGCCGGGCTCGCCGGGTCCGGCATGATCCCAACAAAAGACCCCAGGCCTGTTGCGAAAGTCCGTCCCGCCTTCGGGTATCGCTGAACGCTCCCGTGTCACGGCACGTATGTGTGGGCCAAGGGCCAAGTCCCACGGAGGAACCGTGACCACCACGCTCGCAGGCGGACGTGCCGCCCGCCGCCAGACGATGCGCCGCATCCGTCCGCGCCGCTCCCCCGCCGTGCCCCTGCTGCTCGCCGTGGGGGCGGGCGCGGTGGCCGTGCTGTGGTTGTGGTGGAACAACACGCCGTCCATCTCGGACACCACCGGCCGGATCATCGCCGCGGGCCGCATCACCGGTCTCCTGGCCGGCTATCTGATGGCCCTCGTGGTGCTGCAGATGGCCCGGGTGCCCGCGCTGGAACGCCGGGTGGGCTCGGACCGGGTCGCCCGCTGGCACGCGATGAGCGGGCGCTACACCGTCAGCCTGGTCATCGCCCATGTCTTCCTCATCATGTGGGGCTACGCCCTCCAGGCGGGCAAGAGCCTCGGCGACATCGTCCAGCAGACGATCACCTCGGTCGAGCAGCTGCCGGACATGGGCAAGGCCGCCATCGGCACGGGTCTGCTGTTCGTGATCGCCTTCCTCTCGATCGGCCCGGTCCGCCGCCGGCTGCCGTACGACAGCTGGTACCACGTGCACCTGCTGACGTACGCGGCGCTGTACCTGACGTTCTGGCACCAGATCACCACCGGCAACGAGTTCGCCGTGGAGCCGTCCGCGAAGACCTTCTGGTACGGGCTCTACGGCGTCGTCACCGCGCTGGTCCTCTGGTACCGGGTGCTCACCCCGATCCGGCTGAACCTGCGTCACCGGATGCGGGTCGAGGCGGTCATCGAGGAGACGCCGGGCATCGTGTCGGTGCTGATCGGCGGGCGCAAGCTGCACCGGATCGGCGCCGAGGCGGGGCAGTTCTTCCGCTGGCGGTTCCTGGCCCCGGGGATGCGGTTCAGTTCCCACCCGTACTCGCTGTCGGCGGCGCCCCGTCCCGACATGCTGCGGATCACGGTGAAGGCGATCGGCGACCACACCTCCCGGCTGCGCGAGCTGGAGCCCGGCACCCGGGTGTGGGCGGAGGGCCCCTACGGGGCGCTGACCGCCCAGCGCCGCAGCCGCGGCAAGGTGCTGCTGGTCGCCGGTGGCGTGGGCATCACGCCGATGCGGGCCCTGTTCGAGACGCTGCCCGGCGCCTCCGGCGACATCACCCTGCTCTACCGGGCCAACACCACGCAGGACCTGGCCCTGTGGAACGAGCTGGCCAAGATCGCCGACGAGCGCGGCGCCCGCCTGATGTACGCGGTGAACAGCCCCGAGGGGGAGCGCCCCGACATCTCCGCGGACAGCCTGCGCCGCAAGATTCCCGATATCGACGACCACGACGTCTTCATGTGCGGCCCGCCCGGGTTCGCCCAGTCGGTCTACGACGCACTGCGCGGCGCCGGGGTCCCCGCCCGCCGTATCCACCACGAGTCGTTCGAGATGTGAGCGACGGGTCATCCACACCCATCAGGAGCTTGAAAAACGATGAGGAAGAGTCACCCCGTCCGGCGTGCCGTGCTGGCCACCGCCGCCACCGTCTCCGGGATCGTGCTGCTGCTGACGCTGAAGCCCGGTTCCGACCAGGGCTCGGCGGACGCGGCCGGCGGCGCGGTCCCGCCCGCGGCCGCGCAGTCCCCGCAGGGCGGCGCCCAGACCATCGCGAACGGCACGGTCACCGGTGACGCGGCCGACACCCAGTACGGCGCGGTGCAGGTACGCCTGACGGTGAGCGGCGGAAAGATCACCGAGGCCGAG
>NZ_JBHSOA010000126.1:0-10374 GCF_042655885.1 Streptomyces chlorus | reverse complement strand
CGGGCTGGGGTGTCCTCGTTCGGGATGAGCGGGACCAACGCCCACGTCATCGTCGAGGAAGCCCCACGCGGGGAACAGCCGGCCTCCCAGGGCGCCGAGGACGTACTCCCGGCGCGTTCCCACGAGTCTGCGATCCCCGTTCTCTGGCCAGTGTCCGCGCGGACCCGGAACGCGGTGCCCGCACAAGCGCGACGACTCGCCGCCCATGTACGCGCCCACGACGAGACCGACGTGCTGGACATCGGATACGCGCTGTCCACCACCCGCGACCCCCTGCCCCACCGGGCCGTCGTCGTCGGGACGGACAGGGAGGAACTGCTGCGCGGGCTGTCCGCTCTCGCTGCCGGCCGGACGGCACCCGGCGTGGTGCGGGGTACGGGCCGTACCAGCGGCAGGACGGCCTTTCTCTTCTCCGGGCAGGGCGCGCAGAGCGTCGGCATGGGCCGCGAACTGTACGGAAGCTTCCCGGTGTTCGCACAGGCCCTGGACGAGGTGTGTGCCAGGTTCGACCAGCACCTCGGCCGTTCCCTGCGCGAGGTGATCTTCGCCGAGGGCGGTGACCCGGCCGTTGCCGCCCTGCTGGACGAGACGGCGTACACGCAACCCGCCCTGTTCGCCTTCGAGGTGGCGTTGCACCGACTGCTGGACTCCTGGGGCCTGCGCCCGGACCTGGTCGCGGGGCACTCGCTCGGCGAGCCGACGGCCGCATACGTGGCGGGCGTGTGGTCGCTGGACGACGCCTGTGCACTGGTCGCAGCCCGTGGACAGCTGATGCACGCCCTGCCGCGCGACGGCGCGATGGTGGCGGTCGGCGCCACCGAGGACGAAGTCCGCCCCTTGCTGGGGGACCGGGTGGGCATCGCGGCGGTCAACGGCCCCGCCTCCCTGGTGATCTCGGGAGACGAGCGGGACGTCCTCACGATCGCCGAGCACCTGGAGACCGGCGGCCGCAAGACCGGCCGGCTGCGGGTGTCGCACGCCTTCCACTCGCCGCTGATGGACGCCATGCTCGACGACTTCCGCCGGACCGCCGAAGGACTGACGTACGCGGAGCCCCGCATCCCTCTCGTGTCCAACGTCACCGGGCGCCTCGCCACGGCCGAGGAGCTGTGCTCACCGGAGTACTGGACACGCCATGTGCGGGAAACCGTCCGGTTCCGCGACGGCATGCGCTGTCTGGAATGCCAGGACGTCACCCGTTTCGTCGAACTCGGACCGGACACCACGCTGACGACGATGGCCCGCGCATGCCTGACCGGACCCGAGGACCGCATCGCCCTGGTGCCGCTCCGCCGAAAGGGGCTCCCTGAGGCGACGGCGCTGGTCACCGGTGTCGGCATGCTGCATGCGGTGGGGCTCCCGGTGGACTGGGAGGCGTTCTTCACCGGTCGCGGCGCGCGTACGGTCGCCCTGCCCACATACGCCTTCCAACGCCGCCGCTACTGGATGACCGCCCGCCCCTGGGCCGGCGCGGCCACGGACGCGGACCACCCCCTGCTCGGTCCCGTCGTCGACCTGGCCGATTCGGGCGGCACGCTCTTCAGCAGCCGCGTATCGGTGCAGGGGCAGCCCTGGCTGGCCGACCACGCGGTCGGGGGAGCCGTGCTGCTTCCGGGAACCGCCTTCGTGGAACTCACCCTCCAGGCCGGGACCCGGGTCGGCTGCCCCCGGCTGGAGGAACTGACCCTGGAGGCCCCGCTCGTCCTGCCCGACCGGGGCGAAGTACAGCTCCAGCTTGCCCTGGACGCACCGGACGACTCCGGCAGCCGCCGCTTCACCGTGCACGCGAGGCCGGCCGACGGCGGGCAGACGCCCTGGAAGCGGCACGCCGGAGGAATCCTCGCCCCCGGCCGCCGACCGGCGCCATCCGACCTGACCCAATGGCCTCCGGCGGACGCCGAGCCGTGCGGCAGCGTGGACGGACTGTACGACCGCATGGCCGAGGCCGGCCTCGGCTACGGCCCCGCGTTCCAGGGCCTGAAGACGGTGTGGCGACGTGGCCGTGACCTCTTCGCCGAGGTCGCCCTCGAACGCGAGGCCCACAGCGAAGCCGACCGCTTCGGACTGCATCCGGCGCTGCTGGACGCGGCACTGCATGCCCTCGCCGCGAGCGACCTGTCGGGGGAGCGGGCCAGGCTGCCGTTCGCCTGGTCCGGCGTCGAGCTCCACGCGAGCGGGGCGTCCCGGCTTCGCGTCCGGCTGACCCCCGACGGACCGGACACGGTGGTCCTGGAGGCCGCGGATCCGTCCGGGCGGCCTGTGCTCTCGGCCACCTCGGTGACACTGCGCCCGGTCTCGGCCGAGCAGCTCGCCGCGTACCGGCCGACCCGCGGCGACACCCTGTTCCGGCTGGACTGGCCGCCCGTCAGGTTCCTGGAGGACACCGGGCGGCCGTTGACGCGGTGGGCCTTCGTCGGCACCGACGAGCTGAAGATCCGGGCGGCCTTGGAGTCGGCCGGGGCCGTCGTGCACGCCTACAGCGACCTCGGCTCCCTCAGCCGGGTGGTGGCGGAGGGAGCGACGGCGCCGGACGCCGTCCTGTTCGGCTGCGCCGGGACCACGACCGGCACGCGGGACACGGCGCAGGAGGTCCGTTCGGCCGCCCACCGGGCTCTGGACATGCTCCAGTGCTTCCTGGCGGACGAGCGGCTGACATCCACCAAGCTCGTGGTGGTGACTCGCGGAGCGGTGTCGCTGCCCGGGGAGGAGGGGGGCTCCATGGCCGGGGCGGCGGTCTGGGGACTGGTGCGGTCCGCCCAGACGGAGCACCCCGACCGGATCGAGCTGGCAGACCTGGACGATCAGGAGGTGTCCGCCAGAGCGCTGGTGTCGGGGCTCGGCCAGGAGCCCCAGGTGGCCGTCCGCGCTGGTACGGTGCGCGCGGCGCGCCTGGCCCGTGCCGCGTCGCCGGGAGAACCGGAGGCGCCGGGTGCGTCGGGTGCGCCGGGCACGGTGCTGGTCACGGGGGCCACAGGCGCCCTCGGGAGCCTGGTCGCGCGCCGTCTCGTCACGGAGCACGGCGTCCGGCATCTGCTGCTGCTGAGCCGGCGGGGACGCCGGGCCGACGGCGCGGACCGGCTCGTGGCGGAACTCTCCCAGCTGGGTGCCCGGGCGGAACTGCTCGCGTGCGACGCGGCCGACCGCACCGCCCTGGCCCGGGTGCTGGCCGCGATCCCGGCCGACCGCCCCCTGACCGCCGTCATCCACGCCGCCGGAGTGCTCGACGACGGCGTGATCTCGTCACTGACCGCAGAACGCCTCGACACCGTCCTGCGGCCCAAGGTGGACGCCGCACTCCATCTGCACGAACTCACCCAGGACCTGGATCTGTCGGCGTTCGTCCTGTTCTCCTCGGCCTCCGGAGTGCTGGGCGGCCCGGGCCAGGGCAACTACGCGGCGGCCAACGCCGCCCTGGACATGCTCGCCGTACGACGCAGGAGCAGGGGGCTTCCGGCGGTGTCACTGGCGTGGGGCCTGTGGGAGGAACCCGGAGGGATGGGCGCCGCGCTGGCGGAGGCCGACCGGTCGCGGCTGTCTCAGGGCGGAGTCCTGCCGCTGTCGCGGGACGAGGCGCTCGCGCTGTTCGACGACGCCGTCCGTGCCGCCGAGCCCGCGCTGATCCCGCTGCGCCTGGACATCGGCGCGCTACGGGCCCTGGGCACCGCGCTGCCCCGGCTGTTCCACGGCCTGGCCGCGTCGGCCCGCCGCCCGGCCGCCGCCGGCGCCGAGCACGAACCTCAGCGGCTGCGGCAGCAGCTGGCCGGGTTGCCCCGCGCCGAGCAGGAGCACGTCCTGACGGAGTTGTTGCGAGCACACACGGCGGAGGTCCTGCGACATTCCAGCGTGCGGGACGTCGACGTCGAGCGGAACTTCCTGGAACTGGGACTCGACTCGCTCGGAGCGCTGGAGCTGCGCAACGACCTGAACGCGGCAACCGGGCTACGGCTGTCGGCAACCGTGGTGTTCGACCACCGCAGCCCCACCGAGCTGGCCCGGCACCTGCGCAAGGAACTGGCCGCCTTGCGCCCCGCCGAGAACCGGCCGCCCGGCAGCGCAGATCCGCAGCCACCGGTGTCCCTGCCGGCGCCCGGTGCGGCGGAGCCGGACACGCTGAGCGCCCTGCTGCGCGAGGCGCACGCCAACGGAAGGACCTGGGAGGGCATCGCCCTGCTCAAAGCGGCGGCGAGCCTCAGGCCCGCCTTCTCCTCGGCCGCCGACCTGGAGCGTCCACCTCTGCCGGTGCGGCTGACCACAGGCCCGCGGCGCCCCCGCCTGTTCTGCGTACCGTCGCCCATGGCGATGAGCGGAGCCCAGCAGTACGCCCGGTTCGCGGATTCCTTCCGCGATGTGCGCGACGTCCACGTCCTGCCCGTACCGGGCTTCGTACGGGACGAGAGCCTGCCCGACTCGATCGGCGCGGCTGCCGACGTCCTGGCGGCAGCACTGCGCTCGGCTGCCGGGGACGATCCGTTCGTCCTGCTCGGCTACTCCGCCGGGGGAATCCTCGCTCATGCGACGGCGGCCCGCCTGGAAGAGTCGGACACCGTGCCGGGCGGGGTCGTCCTGCTGGACACGTATCTGCCGAGTGCCCACCCGATGACGGGCTTCTTCGAGCACATGCTGGGCGGACTACTGGAACGGGAGGAACAGTTCGGCCCGTTCAGCGCGCCACGCCTGTCTGCGATGGGGCGATACGCCGAGCTCGTCGACGAGTGGACACCCCAGGAGATCGGTGCCCCGGTCCTGTTCGTACGGCCCGAGGAGTCCTTCCTCCCTACGCGTGTCGCCTCGACGCCCGCGGCGGAGGGCTGGCGGGCGAGCTGGCCGCAGCGTCACGTCGCCCGTGACGTTCCCGGCGATCACTTCACGTTGCTGGAGGACATGACGGCGTCCACGGCAGCGGTTGTCGGAGCGTGGCTCGATGACCGGTGTGAAAGGGGGGCGCATTGAACCCGGACGAGTGGAATACGCAGGCCCGCCTCTGTGGCGGTGGCGAGCCGGACCGCAGTTGGCAACAATAGGTAGCGATGCGTAACGCATCGTGACGACTCTCTAGGCGAACGCAGGTTCGCGCGAAAGGTGGTGCCATGAAGGCGGACACCCTCACGATCAAGGCCCGGGGTTGGTTCGACATGGCTGACGCAGACAAGAACGGCGTCATCACGGTGGATGACTTCAGCCTGATGGCCGATCGGATCGTCCGCGAGTTCCCGCACGCAGATCCGAAGAAGATCGCGGCGGTGAAGGAGGCGTTCGCGGACGACTGGCGGCGTCTCGCCGAAAGGGCCGACACGAACATGGACGGGCAGATCACCCGGGAGGAGTTCGAGGCGGCGGTCAAGGCTGCCACCCCTGACGACTACAGCAAGGCCACCAAGCGGCAGGTGGCCGAGTTCGAGATCGCCGATGTCGACGGGGACGGCGTTCTGAGCCACCACGAGCTGGCGCGGCTCCTGAAGGCGGAGGGCCTCGACGAGACCAGCGCCTTCAGCGTCGCCGCGATCCTGGACACGGACGGCGACGGAGTCATCTCGAAGGAGGAGTGGGAGGCCGCCTCCCGCAAGTACTTCACGGGAGACGACCCGTTCGCGGGTCTGCTGCAGCGAGCGGTCAGCAGCGTCTGACCTGCCGGCATCGAAACGGACCGCCTGTCACTACCTGGCGGGCGGTCCGTTTTTCGGCCGGACCGTACCGGATCAGGAGCCCTCCACCAGGCTCTGTGGGAGGTCGGCCGGAATGTCCTGGCGGCGGGTGATGTCGAGCTTGCGATAGACGCGGGTGAGGTGCTGTTCGACCGTGCTAACAGTGAGGTGGAGTCTCTGCGCGATCTGGCGGTTCGAGCAGCCCTGGGCCGCGAGCACCGCGACTCGCGACTCCGAGGCACTCAACATCCCGTCCGCTGCTGTCCCAGAACCGGGCCGGTCCGACAGAATCTCCTGGCAGAGCGGCTCGGCCCCGCACCTCTTGGCCACCGTGTGCGCCTGCTTCGCCATCGAACCGGCCCGTGCGGACTCGCAGAGTGCCTGAAGCACCTTCCCCAGATCGGTCATCGCGCGGACCAGCGCCAGCTGGTCGCCGGCCGTGCGTGACTCGGCCACCGCCTGCTCGAGCAAGGGAAGCCGTCGCTCGGGGCCGCAGGTCGCCTCGCGCAGCCACAAGGTGATACCGCGAACCCACGGGCGGCGACCGTCTGTTGTGGACAGCTGCTGCTTCAGCAGCAGCTCCGCCCGGTCCCGCTCGCCGAGCCCCAGCAGCGCCTCGGCGGCATCGCTGCGCCAGGGCAACAGGACGGGTCGGTCGAGCGCCCAGCGCCGCATCAGGCTGCCGACCCGCAGAAAGTCCTCCAGCGCCGGGCCGTTCCGGCCGGTCGCCAGCAAGTACTGGCCGCGGGCCCGCAGATAGAACAGCCCGTACGCGGTGGTGAACACCGCCTCAGGGACTGGCCGGCCGAGCTGCCAGTCCACGGCCTCGTACCGGCCCAGAGCGGTACGAGCGCGGATCAGAGTCGCCGTCGGAGCCCAGACGAGCAGGCTGGTGTCGCCTTCCGGCAGGCACCGCAGGGCCGACAGGGCATAGGCCTCGGCGTCGCGAAGATCGCCGCAGAGGAGCAGCGCCTCGGCCAGGAGCGTGCTGAAGATGAGCCGCCATCCAGGGGACTCCCGGCGGATGGCCTCCTCGATCAGGGGGCGACACCAGTGCACGGCCTGCTGCGGCCGCCCGCACCGGATCAGGCGCCATAAGGCCTGCGCGACGGATCCCGCTGTCGCGTCGGTGAGCACGGCCGACCGCAGCAGCCTCACCGCGTCCGAAGCGGCGGCCCGGTCGTCCAGTTCCTCGGGTACGGCCGCCCAGAACCAGGCTCCCGGTGTCGCTCGGCCAGTGGTCGTCATCCTCTGCTCGGGCCGGGGGACCGGCTCGCGGGCCTCGGCGGCCTCGGCGGCCTCGGCGAGCCGCCCCTGGGCCGTCAGTTGCCCGGCCAGCGCGTCGAGCTGCGTGGCGGGCAGCCGACCGGCGCGCAACTCCTCGAGGGGCTCGGACAGGTGGTGCTCCCCGGCCGCCGGGTCGAGCCGCCATGTGACAGCCGCGAGCCTGAGTTTGGTCGCGGTGCGCGTCTCCCTGTCGGTGCAGAGACCGTGGGCGAGTTCCAGCAGGGCAACGGATTCGTTCGCCTTGTTCTCGGCGAGCAGTTCACCGGCGGCCTCGTGCGCGACGGCGAACGCCCACTGCGCGTCGAGCGGTGGCACCCCTGCCCGTGCGGAGGCCAGGAGATGCCGGGCCACCGTGGGCGCGGGTGCTCCGTAGGCGTGCAACAGCGGCGCCGCGCGCCGGTGGAGCCATCCGCGTGCCGATGGGCCCATGGCGTCCAGGACCAGGCCCTCGGCTGCGGGGTGGCGGAACCGGTAGCAGTCGAGGATGCCTGCCGAGTTCAGGGCTCGGATCTGGCGGGACACGGCCGCCACCGTGATGCCGAGCAGCCGGGCGGCGAGCTCGGCGGTGGCGAGGTCGCCGCCCAGAACCGCGAGCGACGCGGAGACAGCGAGGGCCGGTGGCCCACTGCGCACCAGACAGGCGATGAGCGCCTTGCCGAACAGGTCCTCGCCGGCGACCCTCGCGGCTCCGTCGGCCCCCGGTGCCTCTCGGCGGCCGTCGGAGGGCGTGGCCAGCCGGTGGTCCTCCAGCAGAGCTCGCAGCAGCAGCGGATTCCCGCCGCTGGTCTCGTACAGATTCCCGACGTCGGCGCTGTGGCCGGCGGGTTTCGCGGTGCGGGCGATCACCCGGGTCACGGCGGAACGGCTCAGGCGTTCGAGACGGATACGGAGGAAGCCGCGATGGCGCAGGAGTTCCGTGCAGAACCCGGAATCCTGCACCTCGTTGCCCAGGGGCCAGCTGAGGGCCAGGAGTAACCGCGAGGAACGGGCGTGGTGAACCACGTACTTCAGGTACGTCAGGGAAGCGGGGTCGGCGTGATGGAGATCGTCGACGCAGCACACCACGGGCGTGCCGATGCTCTGACGGTGCAGCGCGGCGAAGAACTGTCCCATGGGGGTCATGAGCGGGGGACCGGCCGGCGGTGAGGGCGGCACCGGCAGGCCCGTGTGCGGCGCGCTTCCGGCCAGTTGTCGCAGGACACCGAGCGGCAGACGTCTCTCCGCCTTCGATCCCGCGGCGCGCAGCACGGTGGCGTCCACGGTGGCCGCCTGCTCCGCGACCGTGGCGAGGAGTTCGCTCTTTCCGCAGCCCGCCGCCCCTTCGACCACGAGGATCCGTGGTCTTCCGGCCACGCAGTCGACGAGTGCGGATTCCAGTTGGGTGAGTTCTGAACTTCGGTCGAGCAGCATCATATTAGATTTCGGTAATTACCCGGTGGTTAAATAACATCGCAACGCCTGGCGGGGTGCATCGCCATGTTTCAGAGTACCCTGCATGTTACTTTCGGCTGGGCGTGCCCTATGGGCCTCGATTTTTCGGCCGTGTGCTTATCTTTCATAGTTTTGCATGCCGAACGGGGGTCTCGTGAATAACGAGGAAAGACTTCTCTCCTATCTCCGACGGGCAACTGCCGATCTGCGCGCCACCCGTGAGCGCCTTGCCGAGGCGGAGCGTGCTGCCGACCGCGAGCCGATCGCCATCGTCTCCATGGCCTGCCGGTATCCAGGAGGGATCGCCTCTCCCGAGGATCTGTGGCATACGGTGGCCAACGGTGTGGACGCGGTGTCGGAATTCCCGGCGGATCGCGGCTGGGACATCGACCGTCTTCATGACGCGAGCGGTGAACAACCGGACTCGATTTCCACACGGTTCGGCGGATTCCTGCGGGATGCCGCCGAATTCGATGCGCACTTCTTCGGAATCACCCCCAGGGAAGCCCGTCTGACCGATCCCCAGGAGCGGATGATGCTGGAGATCTCCTGGGAGGCCCTGGAACGGGGCGGGATCGACCCGCAGACGCTGAGAGGGAGCGACACCGGTGTCTTCACCGGGCTGATGTATCACGATTACGCCCTGGGGCACGACCCCAGCGGGACGAGCGGCGGCGGGCAGGTGTCCGGACGCGTCGCCTACACACTGGGCCTCGAAGGGGCCGCGGTGACCGTGGACACCGCCTGCTCGTCCTCGCTCGTGGCCCTGCACCTGGCCGTCCACGCGATCCACCGAGGTGACTGCACCTTGGCATTGGCGGGCGGTGTCACGGTCATGGGTACCCCGGGAATGTTCGTCCACTTCAGCAACAGCCGGGGACTCGCCCCGGACGGGCGGTGCAGATCCTTCGGAGCAGGAGCGGACGGCACGGGACTCGCCGAGGGCGCAGGCGTCCTGCTGCTGGAACGACTGTCGGACGCCCGTCGCAACCACCATCCCGTACTGGCGCTGGTACGGGGCTCCGCCGTGAACCAGGACGGAGCCTCCAACGGGCTCACGTCCCCCAACGGCCTGGCCCAACAGCGCGTCATCCGCCAGGCGCTGGCCCACGCCGGAATCTCCGCCGCGGAGGTCGACGCCGTGGAAGGCCACGGCACGGGCACCGTGCTGGGAGACCCCATCGAGGCACAGGCCCTGCTGGCCACCTACGGTCAGGACCGGTCGCAGGACAGGCCGCTGTGGCTGGGCTCCGTGAAGTCGAACATCGGACACGCCCAGGCTGCCGCGGGCGTGGCGGGCGTCATCAAGATGGTGCAGGCGATGCGGCACGGCGTCCTGCCCCGGTCCTTGCACCTCGACGAGCCGACCCCGCATGTGGACTGGTCGGCGGGGCACGTCCGGCTGTTGGCCGAGGCCCGAACATGGCCGGATCTCGGGCGACCGCGCAGGGCAGGGGTGTCCTCGTTCGGGATGAGCGGCACCAATGGGCACGTCATCCTGGAACAGGTCCCGGAGCCCGAGACCACGGAGAGCACCGGTACGGGCGCATCCGCCGGCTCCGGGCATTCCTGGCCGGAGGGTTGTCCGCTGCCTTGGATCGTGTCCGCCCGAACGCAGGATGCTCTGTGTGTCCAGGCCGACCGTCTCCAACGCCGACTGGAGGACGGTGAGACGGGCGCCCCCGCCGACCTCGACGTCGCCTACTCACTGGCGACCTCGCGCACTGCGATGGAACAGCGTGCGGCTGTGGTGGCCGCGGACCATCAGGAACTGATCCAGGGCCTCATGGCGATCGCCCAGGGAGAACAGCATCCGCATGTGCTGCGGTCCGGCCGTCCCGGGAAGGGCCAGGTGGCCTTCGTGTTTCCGGGGCAGGGGGCGCAGCGGTTGGGGATGGGGCAGGGGTTGTGTGAGGCGTTTCCGGCATTCGCCGATGCGTTCGGGGCGGTGGTGGCGGAGTTGGAGCGGGGGCCGGGGTTGGGGCGTCCGTTGCTTGATGTGTTGTGGGGTGGG
>NZ_JBHSOA010000125.1:0-13620 GCF_042655885.1 Streptomyces chlorus | reverse complement strand
ATCACCCCGTTATGGCATGTCATCACATCGGTGTGAAACGGCAGGAAACATCACTTACCGCACTCTCACACCGCATCTCACCCGGCTGCTCGCGCACCAGCAAGTGTTCGTGGCGTCGCCCTTACCGGTGCGGGTGCGCCGGACGGCGGACGGCGGGCTGACCCTACGGGTGACGAGTGAGGTCACCAACGCCTCCCTGTCGACGGCCACCGCGGGATCCGTCGTCCGTCAGGCGTGATCCACGAGTTGCGCGAAGCCCTTCTGGCGGGCGCAGTGCGCACAGCAGAAGTACTGCCCGTCCGCTTGCAGGCCGTGGCCGAGGATGCGGCACTGGCAGTTGTCGCAGACCGGTGCCATCTTCTGGGCGGCGCACTCGATGCTGTCGAAGGTGTGGACTGCTCCTGCGGCGTGCACTTCGAACGAGCTCTCGTAGTCGTTTTGGCAAACCTCGCACACGGCCATGAATGGTCAACTCCTCGTTGTTGCATGGACAAGCCGGAGTGCCTGCCTCGGCGTCACTGGAAGGTAGCGACAAGGCGCACAGCGCTTCGGGCGGCACGTCGGCCCGCGCCCGACCGGCATACCCGAAATCACTCTGCTGGGCGCGGGAAGACGCTATGGGTGTGGCGGCCGCTCCGCCTCGGCCTGGCAGCCCGTCGTCCATCCATGACGCGGCGTATCTGCTGACCGCAGCAGTGCGCCGGCCGGCGCTGTGGCGCCGACATCGCGGGGCTATGGGTGCCTCCCGAGCGCGGCATCCGCCTCCCCGCCGCCACCAACTCGACCGCCGCCCGCTTGTCCGCCTCGCTGGTGTGCAGGTAGGGCGTCAGCGAGGACCGGGAGATGTGCCCCATCAGGTCCTGGACAACGTCCTCGTCGACGCCGGGGCGGACCCAGGCCGTGGCCGCCCCGTGCCGCAGCATGTGCGGACGGGCGGTGAGCTGGGCCTTCTTCGCCAGCCGGTCGAAGAGCTCCTTGGCGGTGCCGTAGCGCATCGGCTGGCCCAGCGGGGCGTGGAAGAGGTTGACGAAGACCATGTCGCAGTCGGCCGCCTCAGGAACCTCGTCCCGCTCGAATTGGTAGTCCGCATAGAGGCCCGCCAGGTCCTCGGTCACCGGGATGACCCGGGCGAAGCGGGACTTGGCCAGGGCTCCGTTGGCGTTGTTCGCCCGCCGCCGGATGTGGATGTGCGGGCCCTCGACCCGGCAGCCGAGCATCCGGGAGTCGGTGAGGAGGTGCATGTCCTGGCGCCGCAGTCCCAGGGCCTCGCTGATCCGCTCTCCGGTGCAGCCGAGCAGGGCGACCAGGAGTCGGTCCCGGGCATGCGTGGCGACCTGGAACAGCTCGTCAGCCTCCTCCGGGGTCAGATACTCCACGGCCTCTTCGGCCGGCTCCGGCAGCTTGAGGATCTTCGCCCTCATCGTGCGGAACTGGCCGTCCTCGCCCGCTTCCTTGCCCGGCGGCAGCCAGTTCAGGTACTTCGTCTCCGTCAGCCGGGCCACCAGCTCCGGGTCCACCCACTCGTTGCGCGAGCAGAACCGCAGGAACTCGAAGACCCCGGTCATCAAAGCGTTCGCCGACTTCTCCATCCGGAACCGCGGCGGCGACGTCACCCGCGGAATTCGCGGCGGCAGCGGCTCATCCACCAGCCACCGCAGAAACCGGGCCAGATCCAGCAGGGTGATCTGCTTCCAGTCCAGGCCCCGCCCGGAGCACCAGGTCAGCAGCAGCGCGGTCCGGATCCCGTACGCCTTCTCGGTGTTGAACGACCGGCCCATGTCCCGCAGAGCCGCCAGGAACGTACACGCCTCGTGGTGGAGCCGGTACGACTCATCAACCACGACCCACAACGAACGGCCGTCCACAGGGGACTCGGCGCATGCAGCACGAAACCTCATGCCACCCATGACTGTCCGTCAGCACGTGTCTTACAACCAGCAGATATCTCACAGTCACACGAACTGGTGACCAGGAACTGACCCACGTGCCTGAGCTTGGCGTTTAAGCTCCGCCCGTGGTCAGCTCGTTGAGCTGACCACGGGCCTCGTCGTTCTACAGACAGCAGGGCGGCCTTTGCGTGATCATGTCTTCTCGCTGAAGTCGACGTTGATCACAACAAAGGCCGTGAGGGTGAGTCTGCTGGACGATGCCGCCCACGTCGAGTCCCTGACCGCCTTGTCCCGGTTCCGGACCGACTTCTACGCTTGTCTGCCCGCCCGCGCCGATGCGCTGTTCGAGCTGACCGACGCGCTGCTGTGCACGGACGGACCGGTCAAGACGCTGGTCGAGCTGTCGCTGGCGCCCGAACACCGGCGCGGGCACGGCGCACTGTATGGAGCCTTGAACCATGGGCGGCTGGAGGTGGCGCGGCTGCGCCGGGCGCTGAGCGGCCCGCCGCTGCCGCGTGCGACCGACGGGCGGATCGTGCCGGCCTGCGATGTCAGCAACTGGCTGCGGCCGGATGCGGCCACCAGCGCGGAGCGGCTGTTCTGCCACACCTACGGCCGGGGCAGGGGCTCGGCGCAGATGATCCCGGGTTGGCCGTACTCGATCGTCGCCGCCCTGGAGCCGGGCCGCACCTCTTGGACCGCGCTGCTGGACGCGGTCCGGCTCGGGCCGGGCGACGACGAGACCGCCGTGACCGCCGCGCAGCTGCGCGAGGTGATTGAGCGCCTGCGCGCAGCCGGGCACGTCCAGGACGGCGACCTGCCGGTCCTCATCGTCTTCGACGCCGGCTACGACGTCACCCGCCTCGCCTTCCTGCTGGCCGACCTGCCGGTGGAGCTGCTGGGGCGGATGCGCTCGGACCGCGTCCTGCACTTCCCGCCCCCGCCGCAACCGCCGGGCAAGGTCGGGCGCAAGCCCAAGCGCGGGGCGGAGTTCAAGTTCGAGGACGAGGCCACCTGGCCCGCACCGGCCCGCACCGGCCCGTATCGCCACGAGCGCGACCAGCCGCTACGGTCAGGCCGTCGCCACCGCCTGGGACCGGCTGCATCCGCTGCTGAGCCGACGCTCGGCATGGGCCGACTACCCCGAGGGTGAACTCCCGGTCATCTCGGGCACGGTGGTCCGCCTGCGGGTCGATCGCTTGCCCGGGGACCGCGACCCCAAACCGGTGTGGCTGTGGTGGTCGGGCGTCGATGCCACGGCCGCGGATGTGGACCGGCTCTGGCGGTCGTTCCTGCGAAGGTTCGATCTTGAACACACCTTCAGGATGATCAAGCAGACGCTCGGCTGGACCCGCCCGAAGCTCCGCACCCCCGAGGCGGCGGACCGATGGACCTGGCTGATCATCTCCGCCCACACCCAGCTCCGCCTCGCCCGGCCCCTGGCCGAGGACCTCCGCCGGCCCTGGGAACGATCCGCCCGGCCCGGCCGTCTCGCCCCTGTCCGCGTCCGCCGAGGATTTCGCCGCCTCCACGGGAAGATGCCTCAGCCGGCCGGCGCGCCGAAATCCGGCACAGCAGGCCTCGGTCGGCCGGCGGGCTCGAAGAACAGGTGCCGAGCCCGCGAGCACCCCGTCGGAAAACAAAGCAAAACGGACACTGCGAAGTCCGCCTCAAAGCGGCAGGCAGCATAAACGCCAAGCTAAGCCGAAGTCAGTAATGGGCCGTCAGCGTACGGCTCGAGGCCTGTCGCGAGGACTCCCCCGAAGAAGCGGCCCGCGTCGTCCGCAGGGTCCAGGTATCCGGGGAATCGCTGTGGCCCGCGCATAAGCAGCTCGCCCTCGTCGGCGGGACGCATCCGCTCGTCGACCACCAGCGTCTCGGCACCGGGGTGGAGCGTGCCGATGGGCAAGGTGCCGTTTCCGGTGCTCGGCCAGTCGGCCGGGTTGGCGGGAAGCTGGTAGCCCGTGCACGTCACGGTCAGCTCGGTGGGGCCATAGAGGTTTTCCAGGCGGGCGGCGGGAGCAGGCGGCGCAGGGGGAGCCGATGCCGGTGGAGGGCCAGGCGTCGGTGTCGAGCCGGTGGGCACTGTGGCGGGCCCAGGCCAACCAGGGGTTGCCGTGCTGCGCGTACTCGTCGGTGACCTTCCACCCCGGGAGGGCCCGCCGGACCTCTGCAAATGCCAAGTGCCCCCGAGGGGAGTGGCAAAGGCGGCGCCCACTCCTCCTTCCCGGTCCGGAGAGGTTCCACTCGGAGCCCGGGTCCCGAGCGCCGGGCCCCCGCCGGACGTCAGCGCGCCCGGGACGTCATACCCGTCGAGGCACTCCCAGGCCGGTGACCGGTTCGGGGGGCGTCGGACGGTGCCTCCTGTGCGAGAACGCGCGAACATGCGGGCGGTCTTCCCGACAGCCAGGTGCACCGACACCCGAATCGAACGGCCGGTCGGAGCGCCTGTCCCCCACGCGAGCTACGCGCAGGTGTCCACCGTGAGGTGACGATTCGCGGACGCCGGATCCGTAGCGTTCGAGGCGTCGCGGCACCCCGGCCGCGAACCCGGAGAAGGAGCGTTCATGAGGTTCGTCTGGCAGCTGTCGGCCGTCGTGGTGGTCGCCATGATCGGCGGTCAGGTCGTCGCCACCGTGGAGAACAACCCCTGGCTCCAGCTCGTCCTGGGACTCCTGGTCTCCGTGCTCGCCGTACTCGTCTACGGACGGGTGGTCAGCAGGACCGAGCACCGCCCGGCCATTGAAGTGGCCCGTAAGGGTGCCGGGGCCGCGATCGGCCGGGGGATGCTGATCGGCGTCGCGATGTTCGGCGCCGTGCTCACCAACATCTACGTCAACGCGCACTACGAGATCAACGGCCTGGGCTCGGTGTCCGGCACCGTGGGACTGGTCGGCTTCATGGCGGCCGCCGCCGTGACGGAGGAACTGATCTTCCGGGGGGTGCTGTTCAGGATCATCGAGGAGTACACCGGCACCTGGATCGCACTGACGCTGACCGGGCTGCTGTTCGGCCTCTCGCACCTGCTGAACCCCCACGCCGACCTGTGGGGCGCCCTCGCCATCGCGATCGAGGCCGGCGGCATGCTCGCCGCCGCCTACGCCGCGACCCGCACCCTGTGGGTGCCGATCGGCCTCCACTTCGCCTGGAACTTCGTCCAGGCCGGCATCTTCAGCGCCGAGGTCTCCGGCAACGACACCCCGCAGGGACTGCTGGACACCATGACGTCGGGCCCGACGTGGGTCACCGGCGGCGACTTCGGACCGGAAGGCAGCGTGTACGCGGTGCTGTTCGGCGTACTGGTGACGATCGGGTTCATGTGGCTGGCCCGCAAGCGCGGCACCCTGGTGCCCCGTCGGCGCGCCGACCGGATCGCCGCCATCCCCACTACACTGCCCCGGTGACCGGACTTCCGCGGATCCAGGAACTGTGGCGCCGGTCAGGCGCCGCAGTCTGGTACGTCCCGCTCGCAGCGGTCCTGTTCGTCGCCTCGCTGGTCTACCACGACAACGGCACGGAGCTCGGCGGCCTGCCGACCCGCCCCTTCGACGCCCTGACCCTCGCGGCGATCGCCCTCCAGTGCCTCCCGCTCGCCGGACGCCGGCGGTGGCCCGTCCTCTGCTTCGCCGTGGTGTCGATCGGCTTCGCCCTCGACCAGCTCCGCGGCTACCACTCACTCGCCGGCATCGCGCTGCCCATCACGCTGTTGAGCGTGGCCTCCCACCTGGAACACCACAGGCGGGCAACCGCGATCGCCGCCTCCGTGGCATACGTCCCGCTGGCGGTCGCGCTCCACCGGCTCGGCCCCGGCGAACCGCCCGGCGAGTTCGTGACATTCTACCTGGCCGTGGCACTCGCCTGGGGCGTCGGGGCATGGGTTCGTCACACCCGGACCCTGGAGGCCGAGCGCCGCCGCCGCGTCGCCGAGGACACTCGCACCGCCGAACGCGCCCGCATCGCCCGCGAACTCCACGACGTGGTGACCCACCACGTGACGGCGATGGTCGTGCAGGCCGAGGCGGCCCGCTATCTGACCGCCGTCCCCGATCGCCTCGACCAGAGCCTGACAGCCGTCACCGACACCGGCCGCCGGGCCATCACGGATCTGCGGCACCTGCTCGACCTGCTCAACCCCGACCACAGCACCGAGCCCAGGACCCCACCCGTCGGCCGGCTCCTCACCCTCGTCGAACAGACACGGCGGGCCGGTCAGCCCGTGGAGTTCACCGAAGAGGGCACACCGGCCGAGTCGACCGGCAGCGCCGACCTCGTGGCCTACCGGGTGGTGCAGGAGTCCCTGACGAACGCCCTCAAGTACGCCCACGGCAGGCGCACTTCCGTCCGGGTTCGCCACGGCTCAGGAGAGATCACCGTGGAGGTCGGCACGGACGGCTCCGGCTCGGAGACCCCCGGACTCTCCGGGAGCGGGCGCGGCCTGGCCGGTCTCCGTGAACGAGTCGACGTCCTCGGCGGCGACTTCAGCGCGGAGGAACAGAAGGACGGCGGCTTCGTCGTCCGCGCCCACATACCCGCCGGGAGCCCGTCGTGACCGCGCCCATCCGCGTCCTGATCTGCGACGACCAGGTACTGGTCCGCACCGGACTGGCGACAATCATCGACGCCCAGCCCGATCTCGAGGTCGCGGCCGAGTGCGGGGACGGGCGGACCGCCGTCGACCTCGTCGGACAACTCCGCCCGAACGTCGTGGTGATGGACATCCGCATGCCGGTGCTCGACGGCATATCGGCCACCCGCCTCCTGGCCGGCGCCGGCGTACCGCACCCCGTCAAGGTGCTCGTGGTGACGACGTTCAACATCGACGAATACGTCTACGAGGCGCTCCGCGCCGGCGCGAGCGGCTTCCTCCTCAAGGACGCGCCACCGGCCCAACTGCTGCACGGAATCCGGACCGTGGCGGCGGGCGCCGCACTGCTGGACCCCGAGGTGACACGCCAGCTCGTCGGCCGGTACGCCGTCCGGATCCGCCCCACCGAGGACAACGGGCCCGACGTCCCGCTGACTCCCCGCGAACTGGAGGTCCTGCGCCTCATCGCGGACGGCCTCTCCAACAACGAGATCGCCGCGGCCCTCGTGATCAGCCGGGAGACGGTCAAGACCTTCGTCTCCCGCATCCTCACGAAGCTCGACCTCCGCGACCGCGTCCAGGCAGTCGTCTACGCCTACCGTCAGGGCCTAGTGTCCTGAAGCGGGCCACGGCCCCTGACGGGCCTCAGCGGCCGAGCCGCTGTGCGACCTCCGTCGCCCAGTACGTCAGGATCATCCGCGCACCCGCGCCAGATGCCCGTCAGGCTCTCCAGGATCGCCGCGTCCCGGTCGATCCAGCCCTTCTCCGCGGCGGCCTCGATCATCACGTAATCACCGCTGATCTGGTACGCCGCGACCGGCACGGCCACCGCGTCGGCCACCTTGGGTGGCTTTATCGAGCAGTAGTGGCGGCGGGCTGCCCGGAAGTCGGCGGTGATGGCGTAGTCGGCTGTCCGCAGGGCCTGGTGCAGGGCGGCGGGAAGGTGGGGGCGGTGGCAGACCAGGGTCAGGTGGATACCGGTGACGGCGCGCAGTTGCAGGAGGCGCATCGTGCGGCGGGCTCCGGGGTGCGCGGCCGCCGCCGGGTTCTGGGATGCCTCGGCCAGCCACCGCCAGACCGTGCGCTCCGATGCCCCCAGGCACTCTGTGGGGCTCGTTTATTCATCGCTGCAAGTGAGGACGCATCTCGGGCGCCTTCAGGGGCGGTTGGGATCATGCACGAGTGATCGTGCCGTTGCTGTACAAGAGGACCCGGAAGCCGCTGTCCGTCCCGACGGTGCTCCTGCGCCGCGACACGGCCAAGGACGCGGAGCTGCTCGTGCTGCGGCACGAGAACGCGGTGCTGCGTCGGCAGCTCAAGGGGCCGGTGCGCTACGAGCCCGCGGACCGGTTCTGGCTCACGGCGCTGTCCACACTCATCCCCGCCGCCGCCGGCGAGCGGTCTTCCCGATCACCCCGGGGGCCCCGCCGGCCTGGCACCGCCGACTGATCGTGGCGAAGTGGGACTACACCGCCCGACGCGGCCGAACCGGCCGCCCACCCACCAAAGCCGCGCTCAAGGAGCTCACCCTCCGCCTGGCCAGGGAGAATCCACGGTGGGGGCACAGGAGAGTCCAGGGCGAACCGGCCCGGCTCGGGCACCCGATCGCCGCCTCCGCGGTGTGGCAGATCCTGCATGCGGCCGGGCTCAACCCGGCCCCGCGCCGCTCCGGCCCGACCTGGCGGGAGTTTCCGACGGCCCGGGCCGGGGCATCGTCGCGGTCGACTTCCTGCACGTGGACACCGCGCTCGGTGGGCGGTTGTATGCGCCGGCGTTCCTCGAGCATGGCACCCGGCGGCCGCACATCACCGGCGTCACCGCCCACCCGACCCGGGAATGGGCCGTCCAGCAGGCCCGGAACTTGGCCGCCGACCTGGGCATGCGCATGGACTCGCCGCGGTTCCTGCTGCGGGACCGCGACGACACATACGGTGCGGCGTTCGACGCGGTCTTCGAGGCCGAGGGCCTGGATGTGATCTTGAGTGCGCCGCGGGCTCCCCGGATGAACGCACACTGCGAGCGGGTGATCGGAAGTATCCGGCGCGAGGCCCTCGACCACGTCCTGATCATCGGCGAGGCCCACGCCCGGCAGGTGCTGACCAGCTATCAGGACCACTACAACAGGCATCGGCCGCACCGGGCACGCCAACAGCTCCCACCCGACGCCGACCGCCGGCCCGCCACCGTCCACGACCTCGACCTCGACCTCGACCTCGACCTCGACCTCGACCTCGACGACCGAAGACTCCTACGTACCCGAGTCCTCGGCGGCGTCATCAACGCGTACCGATACGCTGCCTGACGTGCAGCGATGACTTGCCGAGCCCTACAGGTGCCGGCCGGACGTAGTCGTGGGTGGCCCGCTCGGGGCGTTGTCACGTTGGCTGACCGGCGTGGGATGATCTCCGTGGAGGTCGTATCGGGGAGGGGACTGCTCGTGTCGTCCGCGCCGCCGTCGTACCGGGGGCACCGGTACCCCGTCGAGATCATCTCCCACTGCGTGTGGCGGTACCACCGGTTTCCGCTGTCGTTCCGCGAGGTCGAGGAACTGATGCTCGAGCGCGGCGTGCTCGTCTCCCACGAAACCGTCCGGCGGTGGTGCCTGAAGTTCGGTCAGGCCTACGCCGACGCGCTGCGCCGCCGGCGGCCCCGGCCCGGCGACACATGGCACCTGGACGAGGTTTTCATCAAGATCAACGGCGAGCAGAAGTACCTGTGGCGGGCCGTCGACGCCGACGGCACCGTCCTGGACATCCTCGTACAGTCCCGCCGGGACAAGGCCGCGGCCCGGCGCTTCTTCCGCAGGCTGCTGAAGAAGACCCGCGCGGTGCCGAGGGTGCTGGTCACCGACAAGCTGCGCTCCTACGGCGCGGCCCACCGCGAGGTGATGCCCTCCGTGGAGCACCGCTGTCACCAGGGCCTGAACAACCGGGCCGAGAACTCCCACCAGCCGACGAGACAGCGCGAACGTGCCATGAAAGGCTTCCGTAGCGTCGGCGGGGCGCAGCGGTTCCTGGCCGCGTTCAGCGGCATCTCACCGCACTTCCGGCCCCGCCGCCACCTGCTGACCGCCACCCACTACCGCGCCGAGATGACCATCCGCTTCACCATCCGGGACCAGATCACCGGCGCCGCCGGCCAGCCCGCCGAGGCCTGAGCACCGGCCCGAAACCCGGCCCCCACCACGCCCCGACGCGCCATCAGACACTCACACACCCAACAACGTGACAACGCCGTCGGCGCCGCTTGAGCCGGGTGTGGATGCCGGGCAGGGCCCGGCTGTCGCCACTGGAGACCAGGGTGGCCACATCGGTGATCACGTTCACGCTGTGGTCGTCGCAGGTCTCGGTGAGATGCACGACCGCGTCGCAATAGGTAACCCGGGGTGGGGTCCGGGCTGGTGGACGGGATCGAGTGCCGGATCGTGATCCTGCCGGCGCCGATCCGGACTTCCTTGACCACCGCGCGCAGGACGCGCTGGCGTTCGATCACGGAGGTGGTCCGGGCGCTCTCGCGCAGTCGTGCCAGGAAGCTCTCCAGGTTGTCGGCGAGTTTGAGGTAGGTCTGCTGGTCGACGAGCTGGGCGGCCAGGGCTTCCAGCCGGCCGTGCAGGTTCTGGCGCTGGGCCCTCAGTGCGGGGACCCTTTCGCGGAGCTCGTCCCGCGTGATCAGGTCCTCCTGGTAGGCACCGATCAGGCGGTTGATGGCCGCGTCGACGGTGGCGATCTGCCGGTGCAGCCGCTCCTGGCGTGCCCGGACCGGGTCGGCGTCACGCATCTGCGCGAGCCGGTGCTCCAGCTCCGCGCGCACCAGCGCGGGGTCGGCGAGCAGGACGACCATGTGCTCCCACACCAGCTGGTCGAGATCGTCGGCGCGCAGCGGGCGGCTGGAGCAGACGCGTCGGCCTTGGGGCAGTTCCCATCCGTTGGTGCCCGGGCAGCGGTAGTAGTGGTACTTCTTCGGGCCGGGCCCCTGCGAGGTCCGGGTATAGGAGTATCCGCAGATGTCGCACACCAGCAGCCCCTGCAGCAGTGCGGGCTCCTTGGTGTTGCGTGGGGAGAACTTCGCGTTCTCCGCCAGCCGCCGCTCCACCAGGGCGAAGACCTCCTCGCTGACCAGCGCGGGGACCGGGATCTCGATCCACTCCTGCCGTGGCCGGGCGGTCACCCCGGCCTGGGCCGGCACGGCGCGTCCGGCCAGCCGCGAGGTGCGGTTGGGGCGCGGCGGAGCGGGGGCGGTCTGCGTCTTGCCGAAGCAGGCCCGGCCCATGTAGGCGGGGTTGCGCAGCATGCGGCCCAGCGTGCCCGCGTCCCATTCGGGCCTGCCCTGCGGCGAGGGGATGCGATCGCGCGTCAGCTCTCGGGCCAGGGCCCGCATGGAGATCCCCCCGGCCGCATACCGGTGGAAGATCCGCGCCACCACGCCGGCCTCGGCCTGGTCGACCGCGTAGGCGGCCGCTCCGTGCTCCGCCTTGGACAGGTACCGGTAGCCATAGGGCGCCCGGCCCAGCACGCTGGCCTGCCCGGCCCGGGCCCGGTGCAGCTTGCCGCGGCGGGTGCGCTCGGCGATCTGCGCCCGCTCGTACTCGGCGATCACCCCCTGGACCTGCACCAGCAGGGCCTGCTCCGGAGTGGCGGCCTCGGGGTTGCGGAGGAACACCACCTCGGCGCCGTTCCGGGTGAACTCCTCGACCAGGAGCACCTGGTGGGCAAAGGTGCGGGCCAGCCGGTCCGGGGCCAGGCACAGCACCCGGTCAACCAGCCGCTGGGCGCTCAGGTCCCGCAGCCGCTCCAGCGCCGGCCGCACCAGGGTCGAGCCCGACCATCCGTCGTCGGTGAACACCCACTCCTCGGGCACCTCCCACCCCTGTTTGCGCGCGTGCTCGCGCAGGCAGGTGACCTGGCTGTCGATCGTCTCGTGCTGTTTCTGCCGGGCCGAGGACACGCGGGCGTACAGCGCTGCAGGAATCATGGCCATCACCTCGCTGGCCTGGGCGAATAGCGCGTCCCCGCACGGGGACCAGGATCTGGTAGGCGGCGGCGAGCTCCACCGCGCCCAGCCGGTCGAAGACGAACTCGACCGTGACCTGTGGGCGGTCCATCGGTGCCCCCAGCCGGTGGCGGACTCACCGCACCCGGCCCGATGCCGGTGGGACACCGTCGAGGCCACCACCCGCCCTGCGACCATAACGCCGGGCAGGTCAGCCGTCTGCGACCCGCCGTGACCGGGTGCGCAGCTCGGCAGTCACGCCCACGACGATCTGGAACTCGAAGTTACCTTTTATGTTGTAGGCGTCTGTGCGAGGTAGCCGGTCCAGCGGGTGTTGCCGCGCAGCACGAAGCGTGCTTGGAGGTCGTAGGGGCTGCAGACCTGCAGTCCGGCCGGTGACTGTCCGTCCTTCTCTCGGCGTGGCCGCAGCCGGCCGCGGGCATCGACGACGAACTGCTGCACCATGATCTGGCGCAGGGCCTCCAACTGCGGCCCCAGAGCGAGGGCGAGGTGGCGGATGCGGGCGTCGTCGGTGGTGCCGGGCGCGGCAGTGAAGCCGAACCGGGCCCGAGTGTCACCGAACAGGCCGGTACTGGTGGCCGCCTACTTTCGGGCTTGGGCGCGGATGCGGGGCTGCCAGCGGGCGCGGACCGCGTCCTGAAGGCGCTGGGCGAGGTCGGCGCGGGGCCGGTCAGCCAACGTGACAACGCCCATCAGGGGACACGCAGAAGTCCGGCTGATCGCCGGGGGCTCCGCCCGGCCGTGGTGCCCCGGTCGCCGTGGCCGGGAATGCGGCGGAGACTGAAGGCCGGATTCTGTCCAGGAACACCCCGGAGCGCAGGAGAATGGGCCCCACCCGCGCGTCACCGCCCCTTCAGATGCGGTGGTTTCGTTGGCTGCCCGCCGCGCTGATCCTCGGCGTGTTCCTCCTCGACCTCCTCACCCCGCCACATGTGAGGGTGTTCCTCCTGCTGGCGGCTGTTCCCGTGCTGGTCGCCCCCTGGCTCTCCCTGGCCGGGACGATCACCACCGGCGCGGCGGCGCTCCTCGCCGCGGTAGCCCTGCCGCTGGTGAGAGACAGGACGCCGTTCGGCATCGATAACATCTTCCCGTTCTCCACCTTCGTCACCCTGACCCTCCTGGCCGCGGTCGTCAACCGGCTGCTGGCCCGCGAGCGGCGGCAGCTGAAGAACGCCCGCGAGGTCGCCGAGGCCGTCCAGCGCGCCGTGCTCCCCTCCCCGCCCCACCGGATCGGGCCGCTGACCGTGGCCACCCGCTACGAGGCCGCCACGCGGGAGGCCGCCATCGGGGGCGACCTGTACGCGATCCATTCCACCCCCTACGGCACCCGGCTGATGATCGCCGACGTCCTGGGCAAGGGCCTGGGCGCGGTCCAGACCGTCAACGCGCTGCTGGGCACCTTCCACGAGGCCACCCTCCACATCCCGGACCTGCCCGGCGTGGTCCGCCGCCTGGAGGAGCGGATCCAGGAGGCCAACGCCGCCGAGAACGGGGTGGAAGCCGAGAGGTTCGCCACCGCCGTCATCGCCGAACTCTCCGCCGACGGCTCCACCCTGCACATGGCCAACCGGGCACACCCGGCGCCGCTGCTGCTCCACCGCGGCCGGGTCCGCCCGCTGGAGCCGGGCACGCCCTCGCTGCCGCTGGGCCTGGCCGACCTCGGCGGCCCGGACGTCCCGGTCGACCGGTACGTCCTGCCCGAGGGCGCGGTGTTGGTGCTGTTCACCGACGGCGTCGTCGAGGCCCGCGACCACCGCGGGATCTTCTACGACCCCATCCCACGGCTGTCCCGCCCCCTCCCCCCGGACCCAAACCACGTGCTGGACGCCCTGCTCGCCGACCTGCACCGGCACGCCGCAGGACACCTCAACGACGACGTCGCCCTCCTCGCCATCGGCCTGCCCCACGACACGAACAACGGCCCCGGCAAGGCCCCGGCCGTCCACCGGAGAAAGGCGGACGACGGCCGGCGCGTTTGAGAAAACCCACGAATCTGCTGCGCAATCCCCCGGGACCGCGGGACCACACTCCGCGACCCACGGCGACGCTCGGTGCTCCGAGCGGCTGTTCCTAAGCCTTGATCCACCGATGTGACGGCTGTGGATGACTCTTCGGGAAACGAGGAAGTGCCCTGCG
>NZ_JBHSOA010000124.1:0-1284 GCF_042655885.1 Streptomyces chlorus | reverse complement strand
GCCGAACACCACGGACACACCCTCACCCCCCTCATCACCCGCCTCAACACCATCCGCCGGGAGCACCCCGCGCTGCAGGCGCTCAGAAACCTCCGTTTCCATCACACCGACAACGACGCGGTCATCGCGTACAGCAAGCGCAGCGGAGCGGATGTCGTGCTGGTGGTGGCCAACCTCGATCCCCACCGCACCCAGGAGGCCACGGTCTCGTTGGACATGCCGCAACTCGGCCTGGACCAGCACGAGTCGGTGCCGGTACGCGACGAACTCACCGGCGAGACGTACCACTGGGGCAGCACCAACTACGTGCGTCTGGAGCCTGGGCGGGCTCCCGCGCATGTCCTGCACGTCCAGCGACCGCCCGCCGCCCAGCGAACCGGAGGGTCAGGAGCGTCATGACTGTCAACGAACCAGTGCTGGACATCTTCGAGGACGCTCCGGTCAGGGACCGGGACCCCGACTGGTTCAAACGAGCCGTCTTCTACGAGGTCCTCGTCCGCTCCTTCCAGGACAGCAACGGCGACGGCATCGGCGACCTGAAGGGGCTGACCGCCAAGCTCGACTATCTGCAGTGGCTCGGCGTCGACTGCCTCTGGCTGCCCCCCTTCTTCAAGTCACCGCTGCGCGACGGCGGTTACGACGTCGCCGACTACACCGCCGTGCTGCCCGAGTTCGGAGACCTCGCCGACTTCGTGGAGTTCGCGGACGCCGCCCATCAGCGGGGCATGCGCGTGATCATCGACTTCGTCATGAACCACACCAGCGACCAGCACCCATGGTTCCAGGAGTCCCGCCAAAACCCCGACGGCCCCTACGGCGACTTCTACATGTGGGCGGACGACGACAAGGGCTATCCGGACGCACGGATCATCTTCGTCGACACCGAGGCCTCCAACTGGACGTACGACCCGGTCCGCGGGCAGTACTACTTCCACCGTTTCTTCTCGCACCAGCCGGACCTGAACTACGAGAACCCGCGCGTCCAGGAGGAGATCCTGGCGGCCCTGCGCTTCTGGCTGGACCTGGGCATCGACGGTTTCCGGCTGGACGCCGTGCCGTATCTGTACGCGGCCGAGGGCACCAACTGCGAGAACCTGCCCGCCTCGCACGCCTTCCTGAAGCGGGTGCGCAAGGAGATCGACGCGCAGTACCCGGACACGGTGGTCCTCGCCGAGGCGAACCAGTGGCCGGAGGACGTCGTCGACTACTTCGGCGACTACACCGCCGGCGGCGACGAGTGCCACATGGCGTTCCACTTCCCGGTCATGCCCCGCATCTTCATGG
>NZ_JBHSOA010000123.1:0-9408 GCF_042655885.1 Streptomyces chlorus | reverse complement strand
CGCTACACTCCCACCGCTCGACGTTTCCCCACGTCAAGCCACGAAGTACTGCTGGAGTACTAACCCGTGCGGTCCTTCTCATGTCACGGCCCGACCGGGGCGATCACTATTTCCCCCGAGGTCGTAATGGCCACCAGCCCGGACACCCACCGACCGCCTACCTGGGCATCTCAATGACCGTTGACACTGCTTGAGGACATCCACCGCCGGATCGCGGTCGCGCCGGCGCCACGCCCTTGAACCGGGCTGAAACTGCCAGGTCGAATTACTCACTCGAATGAGTGGTGAAGCTTTGGTACCGGCGCCCGGGAAGGGAAACGCTGCCACCCTGAGCTCACGAGTCATTGCTCGTGGACCGGGTCGCGGTGGGTATTCGATTCGCCCACCGCACAAGAAAATTCGAGGTCTTCGCATGCCGGAAAAATCCATTATCCACAGCAAGGCCCAGCATTACTACAACGTGTTCCATCACGAGCGCGACGGGTGGGTCAGCGAAACCGACGTGTACGCCTGGGTGGGCCGCACGACGCGGGAATTCAAGCTCACGCCAGGAACCTCCCCCGCCAGCGCGCTGCAGAGATCCCTTCTGGAGTACTGGAAGAGATTGTTTGCCCCTATGGACACAGACGGGGACGGCGTCGTATCACGCGACGAATTCCTGGCCGGGTTTGTCAGCCTGGGGGACAAGCCGGATGATTACGCGCGGATTGTCACGCCGTCCGCCAAGGTCTTCGTGGCCACCGCTGACGTCGACGGAGACGGCGAACTCGACAAGTCCGAGTTCAAGCGCCTGTTTCAGTCCTCTTTCGCGCTGAGCGACGAAGACATCGACGTGTCGTTCGCCGACATCGACACCGACAGCTCCGGCTCCATCTCAACTGACGAGCTGAGAGCGGCCATTCGCGTGTTCCACAGCAGTACTGATCCGAACGACCGAGGTCACCGCCTCCTGGGAGCCCTGCGTTCCTGAGCCGACAGAACCGGACAGCGTCCTCTCGTCCAGAGCCCCTCGCCGTCGGGTGCTGATTCCACTCGGCACCGGCGATCAGAGGGGCTCCGCCGGTCCCCGCATCGAGCCGCGCTCAGGAACAACACGCCAGGAGAAACGACCGTGACCACCCAACTGCGGACAACCAAGGCCCCGCTGGTGACAGCGCACGCCAAGCACATCGTGGCCGAGACCGGTGTCCTGAACAATCCGTACTTCCGAACGCTGGTAGACGGAAGCATGTCGTTGGAGAACTTCCGCACAAGCCAGGAGCAACTAGGTTTCGCCGTCACCTACTTCGCCCGTCCGATGGCTGCGCTGGTGTCCCGGATCGAGCACCCCTCGGATCGCATCGGCATCCTGGGCAATGTCGTGGAAGAACACGGCGGATTCCGCCCTCAGGAATTCCATCACGAGACCTTCCGCGGATTTCTGGCCAGCATCGGCAGCGACACCGTACGGCTGAACGGCCTGAAGATGATGCCGGCCGTCCACGCGTACAACAGCGTTCTCAGTGCGGTGTGTACGTGGGAGGACCCGCAGGTAGGAATTGGCTGCATGGGCGCGATCGAGTACGCGTTCGCCTCGGTATCGGCCATCACGGGCAACGCGGCTGTGAACCGCGGTTGGGTCGCTCAAGCCGACCTGATGCACTACGGCCTCCACTCCGAAATCGACGAACAACACGCAGAGGACTTCTTCCTGCTGCTAGAACCCCACTACCGAAACCCAGCCGCACGACGCCGAATCGACCAGGGCCTCGGCCTGGGCGCGTACGCGCTGAACCGCCTCTACAGCGATCTGTCCGAACTGGGTCGTTCACAGCAAAACTGATCAGGGCTGGGCGAGCAGGAAGGCTGCGAGCGCGGTGAATACGGACAGGATCGCGTTTTCCGCCGCCCGGGGCGACCGTCCCAGAAGCCTGATGAACGTGTGCGATCGCATGCCACTCCACCCTTGGGTTCTTCACCGGTGCCCACAAGGTGCTCACCAACAGCAACGAAACGGGCAGCAACACCGCAGCCGATCACATCACCACAGCTCAACTCGCCCTGACGTAACTGCCGAAGAAGTACCGGCGTGGACGCCGGACGCTGGTTCGCACCGACTTCGGAGGCGGAACACACGAGTTCACCGCCTGGCTTGCCCAGCGGGGAAGGTGGCTGTCGTACTCGGTCGGCATGACCATCACCGACGCCGTCCACGAGGCCGACTCTGCTGCGCAATTCCGGGGTCAGGCCGTGAGCCGGTAGGCGAGGTGTTTGAGGCGGCTGCTGCGGGTGTGGTGCTGGTCGTGTCCGGTCCAGTAGGCGTCGAGTCGGATCACGTTGAGGGCGGTGGCGGAGAAGGAGTGCTGGAGGCGGACTTTCGGCAGTCCGCGGTAGCGGGCCCGGCGCATGCCGGTGATGTCCAGGGCCTGGTTGATGGTGCCCTCCACTCCCGCGCGCAGGGCGTACTTGGCCTTCCAGGTCTCCGTCTTCTGCTCGGAGCGGGCCCGGACGAGGGCCTCGTGCGGTTCCCTGGGCCGCAGGGTGAGCATGCGCCGACCCAGCGCGGAGCTGGTGCACTGTTTCCGGAAGGGGCAGGGGCGGCAGGTGAGAACGCTGAAGGTGATGACGATCGCGTCCGCGCCGTGCTGCTTCACCGGGTTCCAGTGCGCGCTTCTCTTCCCGGCGGGGCAGCGGACCTGCCGGGCCTTCCAGTCGATGGCGAAGGCGTTCTTGTCGAAGCCGGTGTGCGCCTTGGCCTGGGCGGAGTGGTCCAGCAGGACCGGGGTGACCATACGGATGCCCCGCTCCAGCGCGGTGGTGATCAGATCGGCGGAGGGGTAGCCGGAGTCCAGGTAGTGCTCGCCGGGTTTCACCCCGTGCTCGGCCAGGCGCCGTTGAACAGGCCCGGTCGCCTTCACATCGGGCACGGTGGCGTCGGTGGTGAACACGTCCGTGATCAGGTTCGGTGCCGCTCGGACCCCGGCTTCGGCTTCGGCTTCGGCTTCGGCTTCGGCTTCGGCTTCGGCTTCGGCTTCGGCTTCGGCTTCGGCTTCGGCTTCGGCTTCGGCTTCGGCTTCGGCGGGAGTGTCGCAGGTCTCGGTGAGGTGGACCTTGTAGCCCATCCAGAACAGCTCTTCGCCCTTGGCCGCCCAGCGTGCGTCGGGGTCGTAGGGGGAGGCCAGGCGCAGTTGGCCGGGCGGGACGCCCTCGTCATCGGCGTCCCGCTTCTTGACCACCTCCCGTCCCCGGGTGTCGGTGTGCACGTAGTAGGTCTGCACAAGGACTTGCCGCAGGAGGCGCAGGGTCTCGATCCCCCGGATCCATTCCGGAGCATCGGGCGCCCAGACCGCCCGGCACAACGCCAGCGCGTCCTGACCGAAGACCTGCGCGAGCCGGTCACGTTTCGTCTGCGAGGACGGCATGCGCCAGCCGTCCACCCGGGGCCCGTAGCGGTGGGCGAACTCGGCCACGTCGACCTGTCCGGCCAGCCAGGACGGTGCCGCGACCGCGAGGGCCTCCAGGGCCGCCCGCACACTCTCCCCGGCCAGCTCCATACGGTTCAAGTCCCGCACCGCGCTGATCACATGGGTGGAATCGGTGCGCTGCTTACCCCCGGCGGCCACCAGTCCCTCGACCTTGCAGTGCTCCAGGAGCCGGTCGAAGACCACCCGTTCCATGCCGTGCCTGGCCAGCCGGGCACGGAACCGGCTCAGCACGCTGGCATCGAAGCCCGTATCCGTCAGCTCCGCTCCGAGCGCGTACTTCCAGTCGATCGCCCGCACCGCCATCGCCGCGGCCTGCCGATCGGTCAGGTCCTCAGCGAACTGCAACACCGTGACCAGGCACAACACCCCCGGCGACAGCCCCGGGGCACCACGTACCCCGAACGCGTCGGCGAACGGCTCGTCGGCGAAGACCTCCGCGAGCCGGTCCCGCACCCGCATCGCCAGGCTCCCCCTCGGGAACGCCGCCCGGGCCACCGCCGCGGTCTGCTCCGGGACCTCCGGCAGCCCCTTCGGCCGCATCGACATCGCACCACCCCCACGGCCGCACGACAGGAAACGGCCGCACAGACGATCATCCCGCGCCCACCATCACCCCCGCACGGAATTGCGCAGCAGAGTCAACATTCAGTTCCTGTCCGCTCCGGACGGCACGCCTTTGTGGATCTCGGATGTGGAGCCGGGCTCCACGCTGGACATCACGGCCGCGCGACTGCACGTGCTGACAGCGCTGTACAAGGCCGCCGCCGGTGGCCTGCCCACCCTGGCAGACAAGGGGTACATCGGCGCCGGGATCGGCATCCGTGTCCCTGTTCGCCGCCCCAAGGGCCGCTCAGAGAAGGCTCTGGACATCGACACCCGCATAACGAACGCCCTGATCAGACACGTCCGAGCCCTCGGCGAACGCACCGCCGCCGAACTCAAGGAACGCTGGCGCACTTTGAAGCGCATCAGCCTCAGCCCCACACGGATCGGTGATATTGCCCGCGCTGCCTTGGTCCTCAACAACCACTGGAGGTGATCTTCATTGAGAAAACCTCAGTCACAGTATCTGTGACGTGCCTAAATGAGTTCCGAATTAGTAGTCGAGATCCAGGTAGTCAATGTCGTTGATGGCCACGTCCGACAGGCCCATGGCGCGGCCTCCGCCGTCCTGGAAATAGACGTCCTTGAATCCCTCGGCGATGATCCCGCGCATCTCCCGGTCGCCGGCCCCCGCGGCGCGGGCGTCGAACAGGCGCTGTGCGTACGCCGGGGGAAGGTGCACGGTGAGCCGCCGGAAGCGTCCGTCGTCGGTCGTGCCGACCGGTGCCGTGTATCCGAAGCGGGCCCTCGTCTCCACCGTGATCCCGCCCGTGGCGGCGGCCTGCTTCTGCCGGCGTTTGCGCACCTGCGGCTGCCAGCGGGCCCGCACCGCGTCGTCGATCTTCGCGGCGACGTCGGCGCGGGCGTGCTTGCGGGCGCCGCGCCGGTAGCGGTTCACGGAGTCGGCGGTGACGCCGATCTCCTGCGCGACGGCCTTCGCGCTGCCCAACTGCTTGAGCAGGTAGCGGATCTGACTCTTGAGCGTCTTCGGCGGCTCACGGGTGAAGCTCTCCCGGTCGGCCCGCTCGATGGCGTCCCCGATCTCCCCCACCGGTCACTCCCCTTCGTCCAGGACGGCGTCGCCGCCCTTGATGTGACGGGCCGGGTTGAGGCCCTGCTCCATCAGGCCGACCGCCCACAGCATCGACCGGACCCCCTCCAGCTTCGCCAGGCCCGGGGTGGGGCCGAGGCGGAAGCCGCCGGGCTGCGGCTTGCCGCTGGCGGCGTAGGGCAGGAAGTCCAGCGGGCTGTCGCCGGGACTCGGGTAGACGACGCAGTCGGACAGCACGGCGAGCGGGTACAGGCCCGTCATCTTCGCCATGTTGTTGAGCTTGCGGTGCATGTTGACCCGCGCCTTGGAGATGACGGCGGCGCGGATGTCGGGGCGCCAGGTCTGCCGTTGAAGGGCCGGCCACCGCTCCCCCTCCTTATAGGACCTGCCCTGCGGACGCTCGCGCAGCTTGCCCACGCCACCCTTGACCGTGGCCTTGATAGCGGCGAGGACGGCGGTCAGGGCCGGGTCGACGTCCTTGTGGCGTTCCATCGCCGCGAGGAACTCCGCATCCGGCAGGTCCCGGGTGACGCCGAGGTCGGCGAGGGTGTCGATGTACGCGGTCCTGAGCCGGTCGTGCCACGGGTCCAGGTACGCGCCGGTCTCGCGGCGCAGGTACGCCTCGATCGGGTGGACGTCGTGGCCGAGCTCCTGGGCGTAGGCGACGGTGTGCGTCTGGTACCAGGCCGGCCCGGTCGGACGCTCGCCGGTCGGCGTGAACGGCGACGGCAGGCGCGGGTCCAGCTCGATGGGGGACAGGTCGACCAGCCAGGAGCCGGGGATCTTCGGGTTGAACGTCGGGGCGTGGAAGTGGTCCGGGGCGGACAGGCCGACGACCAGGCGGTTCGCGGCGGCGAGGAACGCGGTGTTCAGGTCCAGGCCGACCGCGTACGGCAGCGTGCACTCCGCATCGGTCAGCAGGTCGACGTCGCGGACCCACTGGTACGCCTCTTCGTCCAGGAACCCGCCGGTCCAGCAGCTGTTCACGACCACGGGGTGTTCGGGGGTGGCCTCCGGCGGCGCCGGGTCCATCGGCTCCGTGCCCAGCGAACCGGGGTTGTGGCCGGGCACCCAATTCCCGGTCTCCGGGTCCTGGACGGCCCTCGTGGGCGGGCGCAGCGCCGTCATCAGCTCCAGGCCCGAGACGGCCGTGGAGCCGCGCGGGGTGATGACCCGGGTGGCGTAGACGCCGAGGACGCGGGCGATGTCGGCCGGCTCCATGTCCGCGACGCCCGGCCAGGACCGCTCGTCGAGGGCGTCCCAGGACAGGATGGCGAGCTGAACGCACTGCCGCTGATTGCCCTGCGCCGTGCGGTAGATCCGCGCCCACGGGCCGAACCCGCGCTGCGTGAGCCGCCACTTCGTCTTCGCGACCTGCCTGACCACCGGGTGGTCCTTGGGCAGGCGCAGGGAGCGGCGCTGTTCGTGGCCCTCCAGGCGCTCCGGCAGCCCGAGCTTCACGGCCGCGGGCGCGGTGAGCACGATCAGCGGGTCGGAGTCCTTGCCGTAGCGGTTCAGCTTCGCGGCCCCGAGGCCGGACTCACGCAGCGTCCACTCCACCAGCTCCGGCACGGTGGTCGCCGGGCAGTCGAGCACGATGCCGTCCGTGCCGTACGCGGAGCCGTCGCCGTCCAGCACCGCGAGCGGGCCGTGCGGGAAGCGAGGGTCGTCGGCGGGCTTCGCGGTCTTCTTCGCCGCCGGACGACGCGACGACGTCGCCGGGCGCGAGGCCGGACGGGCGGGGGCGGTCTGGGCGGGGGGTGCCTCCACCGGCGCGGCGGTCGCCGGACCGGGCGCGGCCGGGCCGGCGACCGTGGCCGGCACCTCCGGCTGCGGCGCGACGGCCGGGGCGGCGGGGGCGCCGTGGGCGGGGTACTTCGCCGCCCAGCCGTTCAGTAGCCGCTGGTACGCCTCCAGGCGCGGCGGCTTCGGCTCGCTGCGGCCGTTCTCGTAGTTCTTGACCGTCTGCGTCGTGGTTTTCAATGCGGTCGCGAGGCGGGCCTGGGTGATGCCGGCGGCCTCGCGCAGCCGGGCACGCTCCGCCGGGGGCGGGAGCTGCGGCTCCTCCTCCAACAGCGCGTCGACCGACGCGAACAGCTCTTCCTCGGTGGCCACGTGGATCTCCTTCCGCGCCTCCACCCTAGCATCGCTTATCCCTTCATTTAACCCATCTTTTTAACCCTTTCGGATTGAACTCCGAGCGAGGTGTGGATGGTTTCGGACAGCAGTGTGACCGTTCGCGATAACTGGCGGATGTTCACACTTGCAGGCGGAACCGCCGAGCGGATCACCTGAGCTGCGTTTTCGCTGGTGGGGCACCCGGTTCGGGTCTCGGATCCGCCAACTACCGTGAACAGAAACGCCATGACCTGCGAGGACGCCCCAGTCGATCCGCCAACTATCGCGAACAGTCACAAAGGGGTTGACGGCGCAGGTCAGCGGGCCTTGGGTGGAGGGCCACTTCCAGAGCAAGGGGGCTGGCCATGGAACTGCTCAGGTTCTCCGACCGACTGCCGCAGTGTTCACGCTGCCGAGGCGACCTCATCATGAGCGGAGTGACGCCGCAGAACGACGAACCCGGGCGGCCGATCCACCTGGAGCTGTGCCCGGCCTGTGACACCGGCGACGTCGACCGCCCGGCGGCCGGCCTTCTCGTCCAGTGGTTCGCCAACGACGGCGGTCATGACGAGAGCCGCGTCAAGGAGGGAGCCCACCTGCTGATGGAGTGGACGAAGGAGTGCATGGCTGTCCACGGCTGGTACTTGCAGGACGCCCCGCCCAACCAGCCCTGAACGCCGTCTGACGACCCCACGGCCGCAGGCGGCGGCCGCCCTCCACCCCTTCGGGTGAGGGCGCCCTGGCGACGCTGGAACAGGGTCAGTACGTTCCCCGTGGCCACCGAGGAAGAGCTGTTCGCGTCGGTCGACGACCTGTCGGTGTCGACCGGCCTGCTGAGTGTGGTGGTCACCGGCCTGGGCATGGTCGGGCTGTTCTTCATCCCGGCCGCCAGCTCCCGCCAGCTGCCGGACGTCATCCGCCGGCGCGCGACCGCGAGACGTACGGGCCCGGACGGGCCGGGCGCCGCCCAGCCGTAACCGGACCTTGGCGCGCAGCGTTGGACACGGCAGCGCATGCATGAACATCCGCCCCCCGCGGATACGCGTGTGAGGGCCCCGGCGCGGCAGTGCCGGGACGGGGCCCTCACGGCGTCTTGGCGCCAGGAAGCCCGGACAGAGTCACCCACGTGGCGGATTCGCGGCTCGCCCGGCGGCTGCAACGATGCACCCAGGGGCAGCGGATGCTGGTTGTGGGCCGGTCTGCCTGCCTGACGCCCGGCTATGAGCCGGGTCGGACCTTGCGAGGTCCCATGCCCTTCAGCGAGTTCGTCGAGGTGTACTGCATCACTGGACAGCTGATCACCGCCATCCTCACCTTCCTGAACGGCCGTCGCGGTGGTGGCAGCTGACATTGAACAGTGCTCCCCCGCTCCATGCCGGCCAGCAAGGGGCGGGGGGCACGAACAGCGCTCTTCACCGGGGGCGAAAGGCCAGACCGGATCGGCAACAGGAGCATGCGCGTTGTGCGTCAGGTGCGCAACGAGCCGGACGCCGAAGCCGGTGTACGTCCAGCCTGCGGGGATGGACAAGTTGATCGAGCTGGTGAACAGCTCGCTCGTATCCGGGGCGGTCATTGCCGTCCTGGCGTCATGGCTGACCAGCCGTGCCCGCAACCGCCAGGACCAGCAGACCGAGATCGGTGCTCTACGGGTACAGGCCGACGCCATGACGGTGGCAGTGATGGAACTGCAGGGCGCGGCCGCCGCCAACCGCCTGCTGTGGGAAGGGCCGGCCGAGCGCGGGCGGACGTTCCTGCTGACCGTGCTCGCCTTCACGGGCGGCGCCGCACGCGCCCGAATCGCCGGCGGAACGGACGTGCAGAGCGGGCTGGTGGGCTTCGGACGCGCGGCTGAGCTACTGAGCCGGGAGCGCATCGCCACCAAGCAGACCGCAGCCGCTGTACGCGAACCGCTCACCCGGGCCGCCACCGCCGCTGCGCCGCTGATGCGCTGCTCCGACCCGGCCGTCGTCACCGCCACCGAGCAGCTGCTGCACGCCATGGGAGACGTGGAGAACACCACACGCCTTGAGGCCGCCCTGGAAGGATTCGGCCGGGCCGTGAACGCGGCCACCGCGCCGCGGCTGTCCTGGTGGGCGCAGCGGCGCGCTTAGCCTTGATCCACCGATGTGACGGCTGTGGATGACTCTTCGGGAAACGAGGAAGTGCCCTGCG
>NZ_JBHSOA010000122.1:0-1368 GCF_042655885.1 Streptomyces chlorus | reverse complement strand
GCCGAACACCACGGACACACCCTCACCCCCCTCATCACCCGCCTCAACACCATCCGCCGGGAGAATCCGGCCCTGCGCCGGCTGCGGAATCTCCATTTCCACCAGGCGGACCAGGACCCGGTCATCGTCTACTCGAAGAGGGAGGGTTCGAACACGGTGCTGGTGGTGGCCAACCTCGATCCCCACCGCACCCAGGAGGCCACGGTCTCGTTGGACATGCCGCAACTCGGCCTGGACCAGCACGAGTCGGTGCCGGTGCGCGACGAACTCACCGGCGAGACGTACCACTGGGGCAGCACCAACTACGTGCGTCTGGGACCGGGCGGCGCGCATGTGCTCGTCGTCGGCCGGGAGGCCGAAGGCGACCGTGACCGCACGGCCTCGGCCTCGGCCTCCGGGACTGCGTCCCCTGACCCGCACGGCACGGCTGCGCGACCATCGCGACCGTCCACCCCGCAGATCGGAGGGTCACCCGCATCATGATCGTCAACGAGCCCGTACCGGACACCTTCGAGGACACACCGGCGGGGGACCGCGACCCGGACTGGTTCAAACGAGCCGTCTTCTACGAGGTCCTCGTCCGCTCCTTCCAGGACAGCGACGGCGACGGCATCGGCGACCTGAAGGGGCTGACCGCCAAGCTCGACTATCTGCAGTGGCTCGGCGTCGACTGCCTCTGGCTGCCCCCCTTCTTCAAGTCACCGCTTCGCGACGGCGGTTACGACGTCGCCGACTACACCGCCGTGCTGCCCGAGTTCGGAGACCTCGCCGACTTCGTGGAGTTCGTGGACGCCGCCCATCAGCGGGGCATGCGCGTGATCATCGACTTCGTCATGAACCACACCAGCGACCAGCACCCGTGGTTCCAGGAGTCCCGCCAAAACCCCGACGGCCCCTACGGGGACTACTACGTCTGGGCGGACGACGACAAGCAGTACCAGGACGCGCGGATCATCTTCGTCGACACCGAGGCCTCCAACTGGACGTACGACCAGGTACGCGGGCAGTACTACTTCCACCGTTTCTTCTCGCACCAGCCGGACCTGAACTACGAGAACCCGGCCGTGCAGGAGGAGGTGATCTCCGCACTGAAGTTCTGGCTGGACCTGGGCATCGACGGTTTCCGGCTGGACGCGGTGCCGTACCTCTACCAGGAGGAGGGCACCAACTGTGAGAACCTGCCAGCCACGCACGCCTTCCTGAAGCGGGTGCGCAAGGAGATCGACGCGCAGTACCCGGACACGGTGGTCCTCGCCGAGGCGAACCAGTGGCCGGAGGACGTCGTCGACTACTTCGGCGACTACGCCGCCGGCGGCGACGAGTGCCACATGGCGTTCCACTTCCCGGTCATGCCCCGCATCTTCATGG
>NZ_JBHSOA010000121.1:0-5042 GCF_042655885.1 Streptomyces chlorus | reverse complement strand
ACCCCAACGACTCGTCACACCAGGCCCGGTGACCTGCACGAATCACGATGAAACTCCCTCACTGAGCGTGACGCCAGCCGGGCGGGGCTGACTACTGATTCCTTTGGATTGAATTGACAAGGGTGTAGCTCGTTCTCTGGGAAGAGCGTCGGTCAGGTGGTGAGACCGTAGTTGTGCTGGTCAGGGCCTGTTTCCGGCGTGGGATAGAGGCGGTCGTGCTCGGTGTGCAGGTGGTAGGTCCAGTACGTGTCGAAGTCACCGTTATCGATCAGAGCCCGGAGGCCGAGGATCGCTTCGGCGCCGGGCAGGCCCCAGCGGGAACCGGTGATCTCCAGGCGGTCGCCGACGATGTGACGCGCCGCTCCCTCGATCGCGCCGGTGGCGATGGGCCAGCCGGCTGCGAGGGCGGTGTCGTAGTGGAGTTGATCGAGGTGTCCGGTGAGGTAGTGCACGCACTTGTCGATGGCTTCGCGTTTGCTTCCTGTCAGGCCGGCCCGGTCGGCCTGGTGAGTCATCTCGGCGGCCGCGCGGGCGGCCTGGCCGTGCAGGATCGTGGTCAGCTGCGCGCCGACCCAGGCTTCGGCCTCGGGGGTGCCGGGTTGGTGCAGGGCGTGCGCCGCGGCCCAGCAGTACTCCGACACGTGCACGAAGTCGAGCAGGACGTGTAACTCGATGCCGCGGCGGTCGGCCTCGGTGTGCAGGAGGTCGAGTTGGTGGCGGGCGCCGTCGACCAGCGCGACCCAGCACCGCCGGTGGTGTGGGTCGCGGTCTTCTGCCTGGTCGAAGGCATCGGAGACGACACGGTCGGCGTCTTGGACCACGGACGCGGTCAGCCACTTCGCTCGCGCTTGGGGTCCCTTGCGGCGCTCGCGCTGCCCGCTGCGTCCGTCGGGCGGGGCGATGATGTCGTGCGGGCGGCGGGGGGCCGGATCCGCGTCGAAGACGCAGGCCAGGGTCGCCATGCGTTTCCGGTTCGCCTTCTCGCCCGGAGCCAGTCGGCAGCGCAGGGTGCGCGTGGCCGCCTCGGCCTTGCGGCGGGTCGCCTCGCGCAGGCCGTCGGGTCGCATCACCACGCCCTTGCCGTCGACCTGCATCACCAGCAGGGTGTCCGCGCTCGCCGGGAGGGGAATCTTCTGCTGGTAGAACGCGTCGATGTCGCGGGCCGCGGCGACGACGAGCTGTTCGGCCTGCCGCTTGCCCAGCACCTTCCCGCACCGCTGTTCGATCGCTGTCTTCGCCTGGTCGTAGGAGCCGCGGACCGCCTCCAGTACCGCGAGGCGGGCCAGCTGGTGCGAGTGCCGGCCCGCCGGCAAAGACAGGGCCGCATCGGCCGGGCGCACCCCGCTCAGCCCCTTGCCCCGCCAGACGCACCGCTTCACGGTGACCGTGCCGAACACGCAGGCCAGCAGGCGGCGATGCCCCTTCTCCCGGTGCGGGCGGGGCTGGTGGTCATGGCCGTGCACCACCGCGGGCGACGCCTGTTCCTCTCGCCTGGCCCGCAGATCGAGGTGGGCCTGGAACAGCAGACGCTGAAGCTCACGGCCCTGCTCGGTGAGCATCTCCTCCAGCTCGTGATGCGCAAGATGCGCCGTCGTCGGCCCGGCCAAGTCGGTTTTCAGGGCTTCGAAGGCCCTGACTGCGGGCGTGAACACATCGATCTCGTCGATGGCGTCGTACGGTTCCACGGTGCTCTTCTTCCTGCTCTTCGTTTCGGCTTGTCACCTTCGAAGGTAGGAAGAAGAGCCTTTATCGTTCCGCCAGTTCAGTCATCTGGGCCGTCCGCGGGAGCCAGGGAGAACAGCCCGGGCCTCTCCTCGCGCAGCCAGCCGCGTTCGACCAGCCGTTTCAGCTTCCCCCGTGTCCCCTCGATCTTCGCGGCCACCGCCGGCAGCCCGATCCGGGGCACGATCTGCTTCGCCTGCACCGGCCCCGGCGCGTCCGCGACCACTTCGACGATGTCCCGGTACACATCCGGCAGCACGTCCGGCGAGAGCCCCTCCCGCCGGTGCGGCACCATGATCGCCCCCACCGCCACCCGCGGCTTCGACTCCAACGACGGCGACGGCGACGGCGACGGCGACGGCGACGGCGACGGCGACGGCGACAGGTCAACGACCGGATCCTGGAGATCGGATCGCTCGGCCATCACCACATCCACGGCCTCCCGCGCGATCGTCCACCGGGTCAGATCATCCCGCGCCGCATCAAGGCGCTCGCTCAACTCCGCGATCTGTTCCTGGAGGTTCTCCACCCGCGCCCGCGCCGCCTCCGCCCGCGCCGCCAGCTCCTCGGTCAACGACACCATGAGCGCCCCCTACTCCACCGATCACAGTAGAAGGACGCCTACCCCCACCACACCCCGAAACGACGCTTTCCCAGCTCAGCTACTTCCCAGAGGACGAGCTACACCCAATTGACAACGGTCCTCAGTCCAGGGCGAGTCCGGCGCCGGCGAGGAAGGCGAGCAGCAGGTCCGGGCGGTACTGGGTGCGGCGCAGGGCGCGCCGGGCGGCGGTGGTGACCTCGTCCAGGACGCGGGCGACGAGGTTGCCCAGGGGGCCGTCCTTGAGGAGTCCCCACAGCCCTTCGACGGGGTTGAGTTCGGGCGCGTAGCCGGGGAGCCGGTAGACGGTCAGCCAGTCGGCGTTGTCGTCGAGGAAGGCCAGGACGCCTTTGTCGCGGGCGTGTCCGGTGAGGTTGTCCCACACCAGGACGACCGGGGCGTCCAGGTGGCGGTGCAGCCGGCGCAGCAGGTCGGGGAAGTCTGCTGCGGTGAAGTGGCCGCCTGGGCGCAGGTTGTATCGCAGTCGGGGGGTGTGGCCGGTGCGGTAGCAGCACCAGCCGGCCATCGAGGTCTTCTTGTGGCTGGCCGGGGCGGTGAGGATCGGGGTGTGGCCGCGCCGGGCCCAGGTGGTGCGCAGCGGCGGGTTCAGCGTGGCGGCGGATTCGTCCTCGAAGACGATCCAGGCCCCGAGGCCCGCCGCGGTGCTTTTACCTCGGGCCAGGTCTCCTGCCGCCAGGTGCGGATGGCCTCCTCGTCGCGTTCGGCGGCCCGGTGGACGGGGCGCTGGCAGGAGAAGCCGATGCGGCGCAGCAGCAGCCACAGGGAGCCGAGCGAGGCGTACCACACGCCGGTGGTCTCGTAGATCAGTACGCGGATACGGGGGACGGTCCAGCGGTCGGTCTCCCAGCCGTGGGCGGCCGCGCCCCGCTCCAGATCGGCCTGGAGAGCCCGGATCTGGTCCTCGGTCAGGTAGGACTTCGTCCCCGGCGCCCCGGTGGAGGCCAGCGCCGCGCGGCCGCCGGCCTGCCAGAGCCGGTGCCACCGGTGCACCGCCTGGCGGGACACCCCCAGCCGGCGGGCGACCTCGGCCTGGGGCACCCGCTCCGCGAACAACTCCGCCGCGGCCGCCCGCCGGTCCTCCCGGCGCTGCCGCTCCTTCGGCGTCAGCCCTCGGACAGTAGCCATACCACCGGCATAGCACCCAGCAGGCCGATGTCAACCCAATCCAAAGGGATCAGTAAAGGAGAAACTCCCCAGAACAAAGACGCCAGGCCACTCACAAACCAGTGGGGCGGCCGCCTTCGGCTTCACGCCGAACACGCGGACTGGTACATCCCCGAAACGGCCCCGGACCGACCAAGACCAGAGCAACGGCCAAGAGTGGTCTTATGAGGAACGTATGCCAGCTCGTGCAGCATGAGGCGGTTGCATAAGTGCGTTGTGGCAAAGGGAGTCCCTGTTCGATGAGCAGGGGCTTCTTCGTGTGCGGGGAGTGATCGCGAGGGGGTAGGGGCAGGCAGCGGGCGGCTTGTTGTTGATCGAGGAGGGTGCGATGCCGTCGGTGCTGGGGTTGATGGAACTGCGTGAGGCGCGGGCGAGGCAGGATTTGGAGTCCTGGACGGAGGTCCTGGAGCAGGCTCAGGCGGAGGTGGATGCCGCACGGGAGCGAGTCGAGCGGGCCCGGGTGGGGCGTGAGGAGCTCGTGTCGGTGCTGGCCGAGGAGAGCCCGGTGAATACGCCGGTTTCCGTGTCTTCTGGTGGTGAGGTGGCTGCTGCTGTGGGATCGGGCGGCTCCGGTGCGGGGCATGGCGAGAGGCCGCCGGTGTGGCGGTCGGGCATGGGTGAGGAGGTGCTCAGCGGCCTGTATCGGGAGGTGTTCGCCGCGGTGGTGGCCGCTTCGGGGCCGGTGAACGGGGTGGAGCTGACGCGGGCGGTGGGCCGGGAGGCGGAGATCAAGAACGAGGTGGAGAAGATCCGTCACCGTGCCTATGTGCTGGAGAAGCGGGGCTGGCTGGTGCGGGCGAAGGACGGACGGTTCATGCCCGCGCCTGGGGCCGTCGGCCGGGACGCTTCTCCGGCCAGCGCGGGGCATCGCCGGCCACCTGGCGCGACAGTCTGATCACGGCGGCCCACCACACCATCTGGGCGTGGTGGTCGGGGCGGCGTTCGTGGTCGCGGTTGAGGCGGCGTGAGCGGGAGAGCCAGCTCAGCGTTCGCTCCACCACCCATCTGCGGGCCAGGACGACAAATCCGCGGTGTCCGTCGGAGCGGCGCACGACCTCGATCCGGACTCCGTGGCGGGCGAACGCCGCGGCCAGCGCCGGCCCCTGGTAGGCGCTGTCGACCCACACCAGTTTCAGCAGCCGGCCCGGCTGGTCCATGAACGTCTCCAGCAGTGCGGGGGCGGCCTTGGAGTCGTGCACATCGGCCGTGGTCACGGTGACCTCGAGGAGCAGGCCCTCGGTATCGGTCAGGATGTGGCGCTTGCGCCCGTCACGTGACTTGCCGCCGTCGTATCCGCGACTGTCCTCGCCGACGGTCTCGGAGGCGTCCACCGACTGACTGTCGATGATTCCCGCACTGGGCTCGGCGTTGCGGCCTGCGCGCTTTCTCGCCGAACGTCGCAGGCGTTCGTACAGCTCACGCACGTAGTCGTGGGACCGCCAGCGGCGGAAGAAGTCGTAGACCGCCCGCCAGTGAGGGAGTTTCATCGTGATTCGTGCAGGTCACCGGGCCTGGTGTGACGAGTCGTTGGGGT
>NZ_JBHSOA010000120.1:0-45178 GCF_042655885.1 Streptomyces chlorus | reverse complement strand
GACTGCTTCCTCCGGGACCTTCCGTCCCAGTATCAGGCCGTCCAGGTCAAAGGGGGAGCTTCATTCGACGCGGACCTCGATGACGGTGCCCTCGAGGATCGGCAAGCGGGAGAACAGCTTCTCGCCCAGCGTCGCGAAGTAACCGGTGCGATGCACCTTCTGGTGCATGCGGTGCCAGGCCCGCACCTCGACCCGCCCGTATCGACTGGTCTCCGGGACGATCAGCAACTGGTCGGGGCGGCGCAGGTTCACCGGCGCGGCCAGTTCGAAGCGCCGACCGTGCACTCCGTTGCGGCCGGGACCGGGCTTGCGGGGGCCGAGGCGGCCGTCGTAGAAGACCCGGTCACCGGCGATGCGCACCAGCGTCTGGACCGGAACCCCGTCCAAAGCGTGGGCCAGTGCGGTTGCGGCATAGCCCTGATCCAGGATGAACAGCGGCGCCGGCCGCTCGGCCCCCTGGCCCCGGCGGCCGAGCCGGTCGACGATGTCGCGTCTCTGGGCCGCGGTCGAGGCCACCGGGCAGGAGCCTTCGGGCAGACGGCGGGCATCGACCGGGAGGGTCCAGGAGGAACTGCCCCACTCCAGGCCCGTCACCCACTGGAACTCCCAGCCCGGCACCACCTTGCGGTCGCCGTCGCAGCGGCACGGCGCATAGTGCAGCCCCCGGTCCGGGGAACACTCGGCGTTCGGGCGGGGAAAGGTGGTCGCATCGACGCCGAACATCAGTGGAGCGTCAGTGGGCAACTGGTCGACCAGGAGATCTCGCAGTCGGTCCTCATCGATACGACCGTCGGCCAGCGCGTCGTAAAGCGCGCCATGGCCACGGCGGAACACCGGCTCCAGCGATAACTCCACCAGCGAGGTGACCGGCCGGTCGGCACACATCACCGCGTCGGCCAGCTCGAACAACGCGTCCGCCCGCCTGTCCAGGCAGTCGTAGAACCGGTCACGGAAAAGGGACAACTGCGACAACGACTCGACGTCGGCGTCCTCGTGCAGCACACTCACTTCAACGGCCTTCGGGTGATCGATGTTGACTCTGGCGAGAAGACACGATCGCGCGAAGGCCGCCCTGCTGTCCGGGGAACCGGCGAACCAACCCCAAGTCGATCTTGGATTGGTTAAATCTCAAGCTGGGAGACCGGCCGGGCGTGGAGCGTCGAGGAGATCGAGCTCGACCCGCCCCAGCAGAACGAGGTCCTCGTACGGATCGAGGCCGCCGGCATGTGTCACTCCGACGATCATGTCCGGGCCGGCGACGGATACGCCGCGCTCCCCACCATCGGTGGGCACGAGGGTGCGGGCGTGATCGAGCAGGTCGGCCCCGGCATCGAGCACCTGGCCGTGGGCGACCACGTCGTCTTCTCCTTCCTGCCGGCCTGCGGAAGGTGCCGGTGGTGCGCGAGCGGACGGTCGAACCTGTGCGACTACGGGCAGTTCCTAATGGAAGGCTCGATGATCAGCGGCGGGTACCGCGCGCACGCCCGGGGCAAGGACGTCGGCACGCTCTCCCTCGTGGGCACGTTCAGCGAACGCACCGTCGTGCACGAGACGTCGATCGTGAAGATCGACCCGGACATCCCCTTCGAGGTCGCCTGTCTGCTCGGCTGCGGTGTGCCGACCGGCTGGGGGTCCGCGGTCAACATCGGCAAGGTCCGGCCCGGCGAGACCGTCGTGGTGGTGGGCATCGGCGGCATCGGCGCGAACGCGATCCAGGGCGCCCGGATGTCCGGCGCACAGAACATCGTGGCCGTCGACCCGGTGGCTTTCAAGACCGACCAGGCGAAGATTCTCGGTGCGACGCACACCGCGGCCTCCATGGAGGAGGCGATGGGCCTCGTGCAGGACGTCACCCGGGGCGTCATGGCCGATGTCGCGGTGTGCACGATCGGCGTGGTCGAGGGGCGGATGATCCAGCCGTTCCTCGACCTCGTGTCCAAGGGCGGCCGCGCGGTCCTCACCGGCATGGCCCGCAACGTCGACGACCAGGCGACCCTGGGCCTGCAGATGTTCGCGCTGTTCGAGAAGTCCCTGCTCGGCACCGTGTACGGCGGCTGCAACCCGCGCGCCGACATCCCCCGCCTCGCCGACATGTACCGGACCGGAAAGCTCCAGCTCGACGAGCTGGTCACCCGCACCTACTCCCTCGACCAGATCAACGAGGGCTACGCCGACATGCTCGCAGGCAAGAACATCCGCGGCGTGATCGTCAACCAGTTCTGACCTGATCTCGCTGCCCAGGAGGCTCCGTGACGACGACGCACCAAGGCGACAACCAGCAGGATCTCGCCGACCAGCAGCACCTCGCCGAACGACTCAGCCACTTCGACCTCTTCAGCTGGGAGGACCAGCGGGTGAAGTGGGAGCTGTTCGACTACGCCCGGGGCAAGTGCCCGGTGGCCCACACCGATGGAAACGGCGGCTTCTACATCGTCAGCCGCTATGAAGACGTCCGACGGGTCATGGAGGACTGGGAGACGTTCTCCTCGACCGAGTCACCGCTGGTACCGACCGGCGTGCCCTCGCTCTGCCCCATCGACGACGACCCGCCCATCCAGTCCGCGGCCCGGCAGTTGCTCAACCCGCTCTTCTCCCGCAAGGCGCTCGCGCCGTACGAGGAGGCGATGCATCAGACCGCGAGGGACCTGATCGACGCGTTCGTCGACCGCGGCTCCGCCGAGATCCTGAACGAGTACGCCGGCCCCTACGTCGGCCGGATGCTGACGAAGGTGATCTTCAACGACCTGACAGAAGAGGAGCTGAACGCGGCCCAGCAACTCGCGCTCGCCGTCGCCGAAGGGGCCAGGGCGATTTCAAAGTCGGGGTGATCTTGTAGGCGTGCTGGTCACGGCGGTGTGACGATGTTCGGTGGGCGCGCGACGTACGCAACGAAGCCCCGTTGTGCAGGTGACCTTCCCAAGTCGCCTTCGTCCAACGGAGCTTCGATGTGCCGCCAGTCTGCCACCGTCTGTCTGATCAAGTCGCCCACCCGTCAGCATCGTGCGATCGGCCCGTTGGCCGATCGGCTGCGGACGCTGGCCGATCCGCGGTGCCGGCGCGGGAAACGTCACCCCTTCGTGGCCGTCATGCTGGTGGCCTGCTCGGCGGTGGTCGCCGGGGCGAAGTCCTTCGCGGCCATAGGGCAGTGGGCCACGGAGGCGCCGCAGAGCACCCTTGCCCGACTCGGGGCCAGCACCGCCACGGCGTTCGCCCTGCGCGTCGCGCCCAGCAGCGCGCCGATCCGCCGGGTCGTTCAGCGCACCTGTCCAGGCGGGCTCGCCGATCTGCTGGGCTGCAATCCAGCCGGGACCGACACACTGGCCGTAGACGGCAAGAGCGCCCGCGGCTCCAGATACGGCGATACCCCGGCCGCGCACCTGCTGGCCGCCATGACCGGCAGCGGCCAGACCGTCACCCAGCTGCGGGTGCCGGACAAGACCAACGAAATCACCTGCTTCGCCGCCCTGCTGGAGCCCTACGACCTGACCGGGGTGACGGTGACCGCCGACGCTCTGCACACCCAGCGTGACCACGCCCGCTTCCTCGTGGAGACCAAGAAGGCGCACTACGCGTTCACCGTGAAGAAGAACCAGAAGGGCCTGTACGAACAGCTTCGGACCCTGCCCTGGGGTGAGGCGACAGCGAAGTTCTACGACCGGTCCACCGGACACGGACGCCTGGAGACGCGCGTGGTGCAGGCCCTGACGGTCGCCGACCTCGGCGTCGACTTCCCGCACGCCGCCCAGGTCGCGAAGATCGTGCGGCACCGCACCTCGGCCAAGACCGGCAAGCGCACCCGCGAGACCGTCTACGTCATCACCAACCTGACCAGCAGGCAGGCCTCCCCCGAGCGGATCGCGAAGATCGTGAGATCGCAGTGGGTGATTGAAAACCGGCTCCACTTCGTGCGGGACACCGCCTTCCGCGAGGACGCCTCCAAGGTCCGCACCGGACACGGACCGGAGAACATGGCGACCCTCCGCAGCTTCGCGATCAACCAGCTCCGTGCTGTCGGCCACACCAACATCGCCGCGGGACTCCGCGAGATGTCCCTCCGCCCCTTCGAGCGGCCACTGACCCTCCTCGGACTCAGCTGACCAGTACCGACCCAAGGCCATCAGACTTTGCAATCGCCCTGCAGGGAACAGGGAGGAGGGCAGAGGGACATGAGGCCCGGTGCCCATGGAGCGGTTTCGTACCCCGCCCCCGCTCGTCTCAGCACTTTCCCGGTACGGCGTCGCTACGACATCGTCGTAGTGGGCGCCGGAACGGCGGGGTCCGTTCTCGCGGCCCGGCTGTCCGAGGACCCCGGCCGTGACGTACTCGTGGTGGACGCCGGCCCCCTGCCGCGCGGTCCGGCCGGTTTCGGCCCGGCGCTGCTGGACGGGCTCCTGGTTCCGGGCGCACAGCCGAACCACCCCGCCACGAGCGCACACCCCGTGCGCCTCACGCCGACGCGGCCGTGGCTGGTGCCCCGCGGACGCGTCCTCGGCGGCTCGTCCACCGTCAACGGCGGCTACTTCGTCCGTGCCCGGCGCGAGGACTTCGACCGCTGGGCCGCCGCGGGCAATCCCGCCTGGTCCTACGAGAGAGTGCTGCCGTTCCTGCGCGCGCTGGAGAACGACCTCGACCACGGTGCCGGCCTGCTGCACGGCGACCGGGGCCCGATGCGTGTCCGGCGAAACCTCCCGGACCATCCGGCCGCGGCGGCGTTCCGCGACGCGGCCCACGCCCTCGGATTTCCGGACGACCCCGACAAGAACGGCCAGGCACCACCCGGCTTCGGGCCGGTGCCCTCCAATGTGGTCGACGGGGTCCGCCGCAACGCCGGGCTCAGCTATCTGCCGCCCGAGGTGCTCGACCGCCCCAACCTCACCGCTCTCGGCGGCCATGCGGCCCGCCGGGTCGTGATCGAGAAGGGCCGCGCCACCGGCGTCGTCGTCGAGCACGCCGGCCATCGCTTCGTCCTCGACGCCGGCACCGTGGTGCTCAGCGCCGGCGCCCTGGTCACCCCGCATCTGCTGCAGCTCTCCGGCATCGGACCGCGCGACGACCTCGAACGCGCCGGCATCCCCGTGGTCCGGGACGCCCCGGCCGTGGGTTCCGGCTTCAGCGACCACCCCCAGGTGGTCCTGGAGTGGGCCCCCCGCGACGTTTGGGACGAGCCGTCCGGTTCGTGGCTCGGTGGCTGTCTGCACCTCACCTCCACGGGCGGCACGCTCGTGGGGGCCGACAGCGAAGGCGGCCCGGGTGATCTGGAGATCCTCCAGTCCCTGGTCCCCCTGTCCCACCTGGTGACCGGTGGCGCGGACGGTGCCGGCGGCCCTCTGCCGTTCCTCGTGTCCGCCGTGGCTCCCCGCCGCACCGGCCGGCTGCGTCTTCGCTCGGCCGACCCCGCCGCCCCCTTGGCCGTCGACTACGGCTACCTCGGCAGCCGTGAGGACCGCGGTCGCCTCCGGGACGGTGTCCGCGTCGCCGCGGCGCTCCTCGAAACCCCGCCCTTCGCCCGCATCGCCCACGGCCCGCTCGGTCCGGGCCCCGGGGTCCTGGACCATGACGACACCCTGGATCAGTGGATCCGCGAGCACCTCGGCACCGCCCAGCACACCTGCGGAACGGTGCCGATGGGTCCGGCCGACGACCCCCGAAGCGCCGCCGTCGACCAGTTCGGACGCGTCCACGGCGTAAGGGGACTGCGGGTTGCCGACACCTCGATCCTTCCGGACGCGCCGCACCGGGGCCCCGCCGCCACCGCCGTCCTCATCGGTGAGGTCATCGCCCGGGCGATCCGGCACGAGCCCGGTCGGCCATGAGCCGGCCATCCGCGGTCCCGGCATCGCGGCGGCGGAGCGGCGCCGGGCGGCCGAGGGGCGATTGTCAGTGCCGGGTGTCAGGCTGAGACGACGCGGAACGACGCAGAACAGCGAAAGGGACTCGTAGTGATCACCACTGACTTCGCCCCCGGCTCCCCCTGTTGGCTCGACCTCGGCACTCCTGACGTCCGCGCTGCGGCGGCCTTCTACGGCGCGGTGCTCGGCTGGGACTTCGAGTCCATGGGAGCCGAGGGCGACGTGGAGGGCGGGATGTTCCGGAAGGACGGCAAGGTCGTCGCCGGGCTCGGCACACTCACCGAGGAGGGCGCGCGGTCCGCCTGGATGATCTACTACCGCGTCGACGACGAGGACGCCGCGACCCGGGCCGTGGAGAGCGGGGGCGGCACGGTGCGGGTGGCGCCGACGGACCTCGACGAGTGGGGCCGCATGGCGCAGTACAGCGATCCGCTGGGAGGCCAGTTCGCCGTGTGGCAGCCGGGAACCAGCAAGGGTGTCGAGCTGGTGGACCAGCCGGGCTCCCTGTGCTGGACCGAGCTGTACACAAGCGACGCGACGGCCGCGAAGGAGTTCTACGGCGGGGTCTTCGGCTGGCAGTTCGGCGACATGGAAATGCCGGGCGGCGGGGGCACGTACCACCTCATCACTCCCGCCGGCCTTCCCGAGGAGCGGATGCACGGCGGCCTCATGGAGCTCGGCAAGGAGGACCTCGCGTCGGCCGGCGGACACCCGTACTGGCACCCGGTCTTCGCCGTCGCCGACTGTGACGCCGCGGTCGCCGCGGCCACCGGCAACGGGGGCAGCGTGCAGATGGGGCCCGAGGACGCGGAAGGAGTCGGCCGGCTCGCCATCTGCCTCGACCCGTGGAACGCGGACTTCGTGGTGCTCACTCCGCCCGCGTCCTGAGACCCGGCACTCGGCGGGTTCGGCCCGGTCCCGTCGGCCGCCGCAGCTCCTCGTCGGTGACGTCGGGGCGTACGGTGGCCACACCGCGAGCGCGGCCGCCGGCGGCCGTCAGGACGTCCACCAAGGCGCTGTTGTCGGCGCCGTGTCAGGTGGCCTGCACGATGACGTTGCGGGAGATGCCGAGGTGGTCACGGAGCGCGAACAGGTCGTGCTTGGACGCGTCGACCGGCGTGTACTTGCGCTCGGGCGCGTACGGGAAGGCGTCGGCGGGTCCGAAGACGTGGCAGTGCGCGTCCACCGCTCCCTCGGGAAGGCTGAAGACGGGCTTGGCGGGATCGCGGCACCAGTCGAGCCAGCCGTGGGTGACGGCCGGGTTCTCATCGGTCATGGGGGCTGCTCCTGGGCTGGCCAGTCGACGTAGCTGAGGCCGGGCCCGGCCAGCCGCTCACGCATTCCCAGAGGCCATCAGGCATGCCCAGTTGCCCAGGGACCTCGCCCCGGGCAACTACCTGTGGAGTGCGGCCCGGTCGAGTGACAGCCGCAGCTGGCGACAGCCCTACCTGCCGATCGGCGTCCTGCGGGGCACTGTCCTCCTCAAGCCGAGGCGACCCGTCCCAACGCTTCCGGATCGAGGATCTCGACCTGCCGACGCGGCCCGAGCCGGATGACCCCGGCCTTCTGCAGCGCGCCGAGTCGGCGGCTCAGCGTCTCCGCGGTGGTGCCGAGGTAGGAGGCCAGCTCCTTCTTCGTGGTGGGCAACCAGAAGACCCCGCCACCAGCCTCGTCCGCCAGGAGCAGCAACTGCTGGGCCAGCCGCTGCCCGACCGGCTTCCCGCTGAGCGCGGACACCATCTCCTCGGCCGTTCCCAGTCGGCCCGACACGGTCTGCAGCATCTGCACCGCCACTGACGGATGCTGCCCCAGCAGCCCAGTGAACCGCGCCCGGTCAATCACGCAGAGCTCACTCGGTTGGAGCGCGACCGCGAAGTGATCGGTTGTCGTGTCCGCAAGAAGCGCGGTCTCGCCGAGGAAGTCTCCCGGTGACATCAGCCGGATCAGCTGTTCATTCCCGGACTCGGTGAGCCGGTAGACCTTCACCAGCCCGCGGTGCACGATGAACAACCCGGTGCGGTCCCCGGGGCCGTAAATGCGCTCGTCGTGCCGGTACTGACATGTCACCGCCGCGAACGCGACCCGGTGCTGTGCGGCCTCCGGCAAGCCCGCGAAAAGCCGCACCTTCTGGACAAAGTGCAACAGGTAGTCGTGCCCGTCGTTCATCGTTCCTTCCTCTCGCTCCGCCCCGGTATGGCGAGGGTGGAGGATCTCGTATGAGCGGGCAAGGCGGCGGTGGAACATCAGCCGGCCGAGGGGGCCTTCCACCGTCCACCGGCGTGGGAGCGGCGCGGAACCTCTGCTTTTGGGGGTGCGGTGGACGATCCGAAGGCTGGTGCGTCACCGGCCCGGCCAGCGGTGAAAATGACGACGAGCTTGAAGTTGAAGTCCTTGAACCGGGCCACGGAAACGACCCTATGGCACCGCGCGAACGGCCCTCCCCCGCCCCGGTGCGGCTCCCGCGAGGGTGCCGCACCGGGCCGGCTCCCGGTCAGGCTCCGGGGAGGACGCCGCTGCGGACCACCTCGGCGTACCAGCGGGCGCTGGCCTTCGGGATGCGGGTGCCGGTCGGGTAGTCCACGTAGACGGCGCCGAAGCGCTTGCTGTAGCCGTGCGCCCACTCGAAGTTGTCGAGCAGCGACCACAGGAAGTAGCCGCGCACGTCGGCGCCGTCCGCGATGGCCTGGTGGACGGCGGCCAGGTGGCCGCGCAGATACGCGATCCGGTCCGGGTCGTTGACCTGGCCGGAGGGGTCGGCGTAGTCGTCGAACGCGGCACCGTTCTCGGTGATGTACAGCGGCAGTCGCGGGAAGTCGGCGGCCAGGCGGCGCAGCAGGTCGTACAGACCGGTGGGGTCGACGGCCCAGCCCATGGCGGTGGTGTCGCCGGGCGGCTGGTGGAAGGCGACCTTGTCGGCGCCCGGCCAGGGGCTGTGGGCACTCTTTCCGTGGCCGTCGGAGGTGTGGATGCCGCTGCCGTCGGTCGCGGAGACGACGGTGGGGGTGTAGTAGTTCACGCCGAGGAAGTCCAGCGGCTGGTGGATCTGCCGCAGGTCGCCGTCGCGCACGAAGGACCAGTCGGTCAGTTCGGCGGTGTCCTTGAACAGGTCCTCCGGGTAGGCGCCCTGCAGCATCGGGCCGGTGAAGACCCGGTTGGCGAGCGCGTCGATCCGGCGGACGGCGTCGGTGCCGGCGTCGTCGGCGGTGAGGGAGCGGACCTGGTGGATGTTGAGGGTGACCGAGCATTCGGCGTCGGCCGGGATGCGGTCGCGCAGCGCCTGGACCGCCAGGCCGTGGGCCAGGTTGAGGTGGTGGGCGGCGCGCAGGGCGGCGACCGGGTCGGTCCGGCCGGGGGCGTGCACACCGGAGCCGTAGCCGAGGAAGGCGCTGCACCAGGGCTCGTTCAGGGTGGTCCAGGTCTTCACCCGGTCGCCCAGGGCGTCCGCGGCGAGGGCCGCGTATTCGGCGAACCGCTCGGCCGTGGCGCGCTCGGGCCAGCCTCCGGCGTCCTCCACTTCCTGCGGCAGGTCCCAGTGGTAGAGGGTGGCGACGGGCTGGATGCCCTTGTCCAGCAGGTCGTCGACGAGGCGGCGGTAGAAGTCCAGGCCCTTCTGGACGGCGGGGCCCCGGCCGGTGGGCTGGATGCGGGGCCAGGCGAGGGAGAAGCGGTAGGCGCCCAGGCCGAGTTCGGCCATGAGGGCGACGTCCTCGCCCCGGCGGTGGTAGTGGTCGGTGGCGGTGTCGCCGGTGTCGCCGTTGCGGACCCGGCCGGGGGTGCGGGCGTAGGTGTCCCAGATGGACGGTGTGCGGCCGTCCTCGGCTGCGGCCCCCTCGATCTGGTAGGAGGCGGTCGCGGAGCCCCAGAGGAAGCCCTTGGGGAAGGTACGGGCGGCGTCCGGGGCGGACGCGGTCTGCTGTGCTGCGGTGACCACGTAAGTCCTTTCGGGGGCGGAGGTGGTGCGCGGGCGCGCGAGGCCGGGTCGGAAGGCGTGGTGGCCCGGCCGGGCGCGGCGGGTCAGCCCTTGACGGCGCCCGCCATGATGCCGCTGACGATCTGACGGCCGAAGACGATGAACATCAACAGCAGCGGCAGGGTGCCGAGCAGCGCGCCGGCCATGATCAGCGACTGGTCGCGGACATAGCCCGCGCTGAGCTGGGTGAGGGCCACGGGGACGGTCGGGTTGGTCATGTCGAGCACCACGAACGGCCAGAAGAAGTCGTTCCACGCGTGCACGAACGTGATCATGAACAGGACCGCCATCGCGGGACGCGCGACGGGCAGCACGATGCTCCAGAAGATCCGCAGCGAGTGCGCCCCGTCCACGCGTCCGGCCTCGACGAGTTCGTCCGGCAGCGCCTCCGACAGGTACTGCCGCATGAAGAAGACACCGACCGCGCTCACCAGGGTGGGGAAGATGACCGCGGGCAGCTGCTGCGACCAGCCCAGTTCCGACATCAGCATGAACAGCGGTACGACGCCGAGCTGCGGCGGCACCAGCATGGTGCCGATCACCAGCATGAGCAGGGCGTTGCGCCCCTTGAACCGCAGCTTGGCGAAGGCGAAGCCCGCCAGGGTCGCGAACATCACCGTGGACAGGGCGATCACTCCGGCCACGATCAGGCTGTTGATCATGGCCTTGCCCATGGCCGCCTCGTCCCAGGCGCGGGCGAGGTTGCTGAACAGGTTCGGGCCGGGCAGGAACGGCGGCGGCGTCTGGCTGACCCGGGTGTTGTCGGTGGAGGCCGCCACCATCGTCCAGTACAGCGGGAAGATGGACAGCACCGCCATGACGGCGAGCAGGACGTAGGCGAGCGGGCCCGCGTGGTGCTGGCGGCCGGCGCGCGGGCGCATCAGCCGGCGTCCGCGTCCGCGGCCGCGGCCCGGCTTCTCGGCGGGGGTCCTGGCCGGGGTGTCCGTCCGGGCCGGGAGACTGTGGGTGGTCATGGCGACTCCAGGTCAGGACGTACGGGAACGCAGGCGCTTGATCAGGAGCTGTGCCACGAAGACGAGGGCGAGCAGCAGGAACATCGCCCACGCGACGGTGGCCGAGCGGCCCATCTGGTAGTTCTTCCAGCCCTCCTCGTACAGCAGCAGGCCCAGCGTCTGGTACTGGTTGTCCGCGCCGCCGGTGACGCCGTTGGGCCCCTGGCCGAAGATCAGCGGTTCGCCGAACAACTGGGTGGCGCCGATCGTGGAGAGCACGATGGTGAAGACGATGGTGGAGCGGATGCCGGGGACGGTGACGTGGGTGAACTGCTTCCACCGGGAGGCGCCGTCGATGGCGGCGGCCTCGTACCGTTCGGCGGGGATCGCCTGCATGGCGGCCAGGTAGAGCAGCGCGTTGTAGCCGGTCCAGCGCCAGATGACGATGCTGGAGATCGCCGCCTGGGCCGGCCACTTGTCGGCCTCCCAGTTCACCGGGTCGATGCCGACCGTGCCGAGCGCCCAGTTGATCATGCCGAAGTCGCGCTCGAAGATCATGGTGAACACGAGGGCGGCGGCGGCGACCGAGGTGGCGTAGGGGACCAGCGAGGCGACGCGGAAGAACAGCGAGGCGCGCATCCGGTAGTTGAGCAGGTGCGCCAGCCCGAGCGCCATCAGCAGCTGCGGCACCGTGGAGATGACGCCGATGGTGAGGGTGTTCGCCAGCGCGTTCCAGAACCGTGAGTCGTTCCAGAGCGCGACGTAGTTGTCGAACGCCACCCACTCCATGACGTCGAGGGTGGCCAGTTCCACCCGGTGCAGCGAGATCCACGACGTGTAGACGAGGGGGTAGAAACTGAAGGCGGCGAAGACGACGAAGAACGGTGCGACGAACGCGTACGGGGCGCCTCTGACGTCGAGCCGGTGCAGCAGCGCGCCGCGCCGCCGGGCGGTGCCCTCGCCGTCCTTCTTCGGCGGCGGGCCCGAGGGCTCCCCGCCGGCCAGGGCCTTGGTGGTGGAGGTGGCCACCCGACTTCTCCTTCCTGGGAGCGGATGTGTGAGCCGGCCCCGGGCCCGCCGGCAGGATGCGGGCGGGCCCGGACGGCCGCAGGGGGCGACGGGTCAGCCGACGGCCTTCTCGATGCGCTCCGCGGTGGTCTTCCACGCCTCGTCACGCGAGGTGCCCTGCTGCTCGATCAGGGTCAGGCCCTGGGAGAAGGTGTCCTTGATCGTGCCGTCCTTGCGGCCCAGGACCTGCTTGTCGGGGATCTCCTGGGCGGCGGCACCGAAGATCTCGCCGATCGGCGCGTCGCTGAAGTACTCCGACTTGGCGTTCTTCACCTCGTCGTTCTCCAGCGCCTCTCCCGAGGACGGAATGTTGCCGATCTCGCTGAAGATGTGGGCCTGCTGCTCCGGCGCGGTCAGCCAGGCGACGAGCTTCTTGGCCTCCTCCTTCACCGGGCTCTGCTCGACCACGCCGAGGAAGGACCCACCCCAGTTGGCACCCTTGGGGGCCTTGGCGACGTCCCACTTGCCCTTGTTCGCCTCACCGGCCTTCTCGCTGATGTGGCTGAGCATCCACGCGGGGCACACGGCGGTGGCGAACGTGCCGTTGGCCAGGCCCGGGTCCCAACCCGGCTGGAACTGGCGGAGTTTGGCGCTCAGATCGTCCTCGGCGGCGTCGGCGGCGAGGCTCCAGGCTTCCTTGACGGCCGGGTTCTTGTCGTAGATCAGCTCGCCCTGCTCGTTGTAGTACTGCTCGGGGTAGCCGTAGACCATGGCGTTGAACAGGCCGCTGGCCGTGTCCATGTAGGCCACGTCGTCACCCTTGAAGCCCTTCTTGAAGGTGCGGCCGACCTCGACGTACTTCCGCCAGTCGCCCTCCCACAACTTGGCGACCTCCTCGCGGTCGGTGGGCAGACCGGCCTGCTCGAAGTAGTCCTTGCGGTAACAGACGGCCATCGGGCCGATGTCGGTGCCCAGGCCCAGCACCTTGCCGTCCTCGGTGCTGATCTGGGATTCCTTCCACGGCAGGAAGTGGTCGGTGCCGGGCACATCGGAGAAGTCCGCGAACTTGTCCGACTGGGTCTCGGTGATCTCCTTGGCCCGCCCGATCTCGATGCCCTGGATGTCCTTCAGGCCCTTGCCGGCCGCGAGCCTGGTCTGCAGCGCGGTGTAGTACGTCTGCTCGTCGCCGGCGATCTCGGCCTTGATGTCGACGTTCGGGTTCTCCTTCTCGTACTGCTCGAGAAGCCCTGTCTCCTTGATGCCCATCACCCCGTACAAGCCCATGGTGATGACGACCTTGCCGTCCTTCTTGCCGCCGCCAGTGACCGAATCATCACTGCTGCTGCAGCCGACGACGAGCGTCAGCGCGCCGACGACCGCGGCCGCCGCCACCGTCCTCGCACGCATCGAACCGGGACTGCCCATGGATCTCCTCCTAGCGACGGCGCTGACGCACCGGAGTGACGCGTTCTGCGATGACCACAGCGGCTCTGGCAATGGAGTGGGAACGTGCCCAATTCGGGGTGGGCACGTTCCCATCAACGAATCGAAGACTCCTGGGGGTACAACCGGTCTGTCAATGACTTGAACACAACTCGTGCTCCGGGGCGGGGGTTCGGCGCCGGGATGCCGGGCCCTGGCACGCCCCCTTCGAGCCGCCGTCTGCAAGAATTGCCGCTGGTCACCTCCGCGGCCGGTGTGGCCGCGGCCGCCGAGGGGGAGCACATGGCCGGGAATCGCCGTCCCACGATCAAAACCGTCGCAGCCCGTGCCGGCGTGGGCCGGACCACGGTGTCCCGCGTCGTCAACGGCTCGGATCTGGTCAGTGCCGATGCGCGTTCCAGGGTCCTGGCGGCGATCAAGGAACTGAACTACGTGCCCAACTCGGTCGCTCGCGGCCTGGTCACCAACCGGACCAATGCCGTGGCGCTGGTGATCCCGGAATCGGAGAGCCGGCTCGGTTCGGAACCGTTCTTCGCCGCGCTGATCCGGGGCGTCAGCGGCGCCCTCGCCGAGAGCCGGACCCAGCTGCAGCTCATGCTGGTGCGCGACCAGGCCGAGCGGGACCAGCTGACCGAATCGGTGGCGACGCGCCGCGTGGACGGCGTCCTTCTGGTCTCGGTCCACGCCGACGACCGGCTGCCGGGCATCCTGGAGGAGATGGGGCTGCCCACCGTGCTGGCCGGCCGCCGCGACGCGGGCGAGCGGCTGAGCTACGTCACCTCCGACAACGCCGGTGGCGCCGCCGAGGCGATCCGGCACCTGTTGCGCGGGGGCAGGACCAGGATCGCCACGATCACCGGACCGCTGGACATGGACGTCGGTCGCAGCCGGCTCGCCGGCTGGCGTGACGCCCACCGGGAGGCAGGAGTGCCCGCGAGTGAACTCCTGGCCGAGACGGGCGACTTCACCGAGGAGGGCGGCGCCCGCGCGATGCGTTCGCTTCTTGAACGTGCCCCGGACCTGGACGCCGTGTTCGCCGCCTCCGACCTGATGGCGGTCGGCGCACTGGCCGAACTGCGCCGCCAGAAGCGGCAGGTGCCGGGTGATGTCGCCGTCGTGGGGTTCGAGGACTCCGTCCTCGCCCGCCACACGAACCCGCCCCTGACGACGGTGCGTCAGCCGGTGGAGGAACTGGGCCGCACGATGGCCCGGATCCTCACCGACATCACCCGGCACGGCGCGCCCCGCCAGCAGTTGACGCTGCCGACGGAGCTGGTGGTGCGCGAGTCGTCCTGAGCCCGCATCTTTCAGATCATCGGATCGCCGCCCTGGTGCGCCGTTGCCTCACAGGTGTTCCGACCTGCGCGTGACAGGTGCTCCGGCGTCGGTGGTTCGTGGACGTCCGCCAGATACCGGGCGCGAAGGCGGGTGAAGGCGGTGGTCGTCGGCCAGCGCGGGAGGAATTCCTTGATCAGTTCGGCGCACTCGCGCGGGCTCGCCGTGCCGGTGTCGCATTCCAGGTCGTAGTCGCCGTGCTGGTGGACCAGGTCGTACTGGAGCGCCGCGAGGCCCGGCGGACGGTCGCCACGGGCCTTCTCGCGGCGGGTCAGTTCGTCGGGTGAGCAGTGGACGCCGACGAACAGCACGTCCTTGGGGCGCAGCACGGCCAGGCAGTCGACCAGCCGCCAGGGCTCGCTGAGAACATGGTCGACGACGACATCGTTGCCCACGTCGGCCATGGCTGCGATCGAGCGGTGAAAGCCCATCCTCGTCCGGCGCAGAGCGGTGTCGAGGTCCTCCTGTGCGAGGGGCCGTTTCGTGCGCATCGCGTTGAAGCTGTCCACCGCCAGGTGGAAGAAGACACCGTCGTCCAGGACGCCGAGCAGTTCGCGGGCGATGCTCGACTTTCCCGAACTGGACGTGCCGTTGAGGAAGATGACCCGACCTGCTGCCATGCGGACATGATCACATGCCTGTGCCCGGTAAACCGGCCGTCCACTGGGGTGCCGGGCCCGGGTGGGCCCGGCCGGGTGGGTCAGACGGTGTTCAGGGTCCATTTCTGGTTGGCGGCGCCTGTGCAGGTCCAGCTCTGGGCGGGGGTGCCGTCCGCGGAGTTGTTGCCGGTGATGTCGAGGCACTTGTCCGCGCCGGTGTTGACCACGTCGTGGGTCGTGGCGTTGTACGACCATTGCTGCGCCGTGCTGCCGTTGCAGCCGTAGAGCTGCACCCGGGCGCCGTCGGCCGTCGAGGCGCCGGTCACGTCCAGACACTTGCCGAGCGCCCGCACGCTGCCGTCGGCGCTCACGGTCCAGCGCTGGGCCGCCGTGCCGTTGCAAGTGTGGAGCTGCACCGCGGTGCCGTCGGCCGTGGCTCCGCCGGCGACGTCCAGGCACTTGCCCGCGAGCCCGGTGAGGGTGCCAGTGCTGCCGCCCGGGTTGCCCGACGGGGTGCCGGACCAGGTGAAGGTGGCGGTGGTGCGGGCGGGGAGGCTGTAGGTGAAGGACTGACCGCCCCAGTCGACGCGGACCGAACGGGCGGAGGTGCCTCCGTTGTGGGCGATCAGGGCCTTGGAGCCGTCGGGGTTGCGCCAGGCCACGTTGGACACCGTGGTGCCGGCGGTGGAGGCGATCCGGTGGGCGCCGGGCCTGACGAACTTGGTCAGGTGACCGGTGGTGTAGTACTCGACCGTGTAGTCGACCTGCCCTGCCCGGGGGCCGCCCTCCTGCACGGTGATCAGTCCGGTGCAGGTACCGCAGCCGCCGTTGTGCGGCCCCATGTCCTGGTTGAGCGCGAGGCTCCATTTGACCAGGCTGCTGCTCCAGTTGCGGGCGTAGCCCACGATGTCGGCCAGGTCCTCGTTGTGCTGGTTGCCGATCCAGGTGCCGCCGGAGTGCTCGGTGCTGAACTGACGGACGTTCGGGTACTGGCCGTGCACCTGGCTGCCCACCGCGGGATCACCGGCGTAGCCGTGCCAGGCGATGCCGCCGAAGAGCGGGTCGTTGCGCACCCCGGCGTCCGCCAGGATGGGAGCGCCGAAGCCCGCGTAGTCGCCGTAGTTCCAGTCGTGGACGAGGACCTTGGTGTCGATCCCGGCGGCGCGGAAGGCCGGGTAGAGGTGGTTCTTGGTGAACTCGACCAGCCCGGAGGGGTTCCAGCTCATGCCGGGGTAGTTCATGGCCGTGGGGTTGCCGGCCTGGCAGCAGTTCGGTTCGTTCTGGACGGACAGGTAGTCGATGTCCACGCCGGCGGCCCGGTAGCTCTGGACGTACTTGACCAGGTACTGGGCGTACAGGGGGTAGTACTCCCACTTGAGCCAGCCCATCTGGTCCATGCGGCCGTTGTCCTTCATCCAGCCGGGCGCGCTCCAGGGCACGCCCTTGACCCGCAGTGCCGGGTTGAGCTGCCGGGCCTGTGCGGTGAGGAGCCGGACGTTCGTGTCGTAGCCGTTGGTGCCGAAGTCGGACAGGTCGCAGCAGGTGTCGTCGAGCGAGACATGGCCCGGCCGGGACAGGTCGGAGGCGCCGATCGGGTTGCGGACGAAGGACAGCCCGATGCCGTCCGTCGGTGAGAACAGTTTGCGCATCACGGCGTCGCGGGTCGCGGCGCTGACGGCACCGCCGCGCAGCAGGTGGGCGGTGGTGTCGGTGAGGGAGGCGCCGCCACCCTCGAACCGCTGGTACGTCGTCGTCTCGTCGACGGTGATCGTCTGGTCGGCGCCGCCTCCTGCGGGGCCGAAGTTCGCCGGTGTCTGTGGGGCCAGTCCGCGGGTGACGTTGCGGCCGCCCGCGTCGGACGTCGTGGTGAGCCATACGTCGACGCGCTCACCCGCGGCCACTGCCTGCTGCGTCGCGCCGGGAGCGAGTGTCAGGCCGAGGGCGAGGGTGAGGACGGCGGCCAGCATCGCGGGGAGCCGGCGGGAGGGGGGTGTGCCGCGGAGCGGGACGCGTCTGCGCAGGGGAGTCATGGGCGTGACCTCTCGGTGGGGGTGTCCTCACCTTCAGGACCTCCAGAACCTCAGGGCGTTCCGGACCTTCAGGGGTTGAACGCGGGGCGGGACAGGACTGTCAGGGGCGACAGCGTCGGGGGCCGCCCCGCGAGGACATGGTGAGGTACGGGGTGAGAACTGCGGGTTGTGCCATGCCAACCAACCGACCGGCTTATCTCAAGGCATGATTGAACCCTTGAGGCATGTCCCCGTCAATACAAAGGTCTACGGAATCCAGTGGGGGATGGATTACCCAGCACTGGAGCAGCGTCCCCGACCACGAGCGCTCACTGGCCCTGGCCGCAGCGCGTCATCCGGACCTGGCTCAGAGCAACGGGCTGCCCGACCTGCTCGTCCAGCACCTCCTGGACACAGGCGAAACCAGGCCGTGGCAGCGCGCCGCGGACCTCTGGTCCGCGATCGGCCCGAACGGCCAGGCAATTCTGCTCGTGGCTGAGGACGGCCGCTGCCCCGCCCTCGCCAGCCGAACAGCCCAAGCGTCAACAGACGTCCTCGTCACCGCGCTGGGTACAGCAGGAACCACCGCACTGCCGCCACTCCTCACACTCATCTCCTCGAGCCCGCAGGCCGCCCAGGCCATCTCCGACTACCTCGACGACGCCATCGCGGGACGTGAACGGACCGAAGAACACGCCGTCCTCATCGCTGCCGCCTGCCCCGACCCCGCGCGCCTGTGGAAAGTCCTCCTGGCAGCCCTCTCGAAAGGCCAGAGCACCGTCGAACGCGTCAGCCCGCTCATCGCAGCCCTCCTCACGCACGCCCCCGCAGCCGCTCCCCGCAGCCTCGTCGACGAGATTTCGACCTCGTCCACAGCCTCCACAAGAAGCCACCGACAGAAGGCGCGGTGTTCCTGCGGGCCCGGCGGCAGGCGGACGGGCCCGCACCTTCCGACTGGAGGTGGGCGAGCCGCTGTCCACCAGCTTCGGCCTGGATCTGTATCGCGGCGTCTTCGGAGAGCCCGCTCAGGCTCCGGGGCTTCGGGATTGAGCCTCGGCCCCGGACATCGGCACTCGACCATCCTCCGCCGCGCAGCGGCCTGCCTCAGACCTGCACGGGCTGTCGTCGTCTGGGGCCGATCGGACGCCTCCGCAGTGGTGACCGGCGATGGCAAGCCAGCGGCACTCGGGTGCCGGCCCTACGGTGGTGGCATGGCAGTGATCAACGGTTGGCGGCGGGGAGTGGGCGCCCCGGTCGGCACGCTGGACGTGCTGGGGCCGGTTGTGCTGTTCGTGCTGTCGGTCGTGGCCGCCTCCATCATCCCGCACGAGCACCGGATTTCGGTCCGCCCGCCTGCCGTGGTGCTGGCGGCGGTCTGCTGTTTCGCGTTGCTGTGGCGTCATCGCCACCCGTTCGGCGTCCTGGTCACCGCCCTCGCCTGCGGGGTGCTCTTCCAGGTGCTCGGGGTTCGGGAGAGTCCGCTGGTGACAAGTCCGGTCATCGTGTCCGTCTATACCGTGGCCGTCCGGACCGACCGGCGGACCACCTGGATGGCGGCGTCGGCCTCGGCCGCCCTGCTGGTCGGGGCGGCCGTGGTGTTCGGCTCCGGCTCATGGCTCGGGGACAACGTGGCGACGCTGGCCTGGACGGCCCTGCCCGCCGCGGTGGGGGACGGGGTGCGCTCGCGCCGCGCGTATGTGGCGGCGGTGGAGGAACGGGCGGAGTACGCGGAGCGGACCCGTGAGCAGGAGGCGCGGCAGCGGGTGGCGGCCGAGCGGATCCGGATCGCGCGCGAGTTGCACGATGTGGTCGCGCACCACATCGCCTTGATCAACGCGCAGGCCGGTGTTGCCGTTCACCTGGTGGAGCGGCGGCCGGAGCAGTTGGTCACCGCTCTGGAGGGCATCCGGGACACCAGCCGGTCCGCGCTGGAGGAACTCCGGGTGACCGTGGGCCTCCTGCGGCAGTCCGATGATCCGGAAGCGCCGCGGGATCCGATGCCGGGCCTGGCACAGGTACCGGAGCTTCTGGCGTCCTTCGAGCGTGTCGGCCTGTCCGTCAGGCACATGCGGAACGGCATGGCCGAGCCGCTGGCGCCGGCGGTGGACCTGGCCGCGTACCGCATCGTGCAGGAGGCCCTGACGAATGTGCGCAAGCACGCCGGGGCCGATCACGCCCGCCTCTACCTGCACTACCGGCCCCAATGGCTGACGATCACGGTCGAGGACGACGGGCGCGCCCGACCGCACAAGCCCCACCCCGGGACCGGCCACGGGCTGATCGGGATGCGCGAGCGTGCGGCCAGCGTCGGGGGAAAGCTGGAGGCCGCGGCGCGCCCCGACGGGGGCTTCACCGTGACCGCCGAACTGCCGCTGCGGCCGGGCGCGGCAATCGTGGCACCGATCGGGCGGGACACCGAGGAGAGATGGGCATGACGATCCGCGTACTGCTCGCCGATGACCAGGCCCTGCTGCGGGGCACCTTCAGGATGCTGTTCGATTCCGCCGACGACATGGAGACCGTGGGCGAGGCGTCCAACGGCCGCGAGGCGGTGGAGCTGGCGAGGACGCGGCAACCGGATGTGATCCTGATGGACATCCGCATGCCGGAGATGGACGGCCTCGTCGCCACGCGGCTGATCGGCGAGGCCGAGGACCTCTCGGCGGTGAAGGTCCTGATCCTGACCACCTTCGAGGACGACGAGTACGTCGCGGAGGCCCTGCGGGCAGGTGCGAGCGGCTTTCTCGGCAAGGGCGCCCGGCCCGAGGAGCTGCTCGACGCCGTCCGCACGGTCGCCGCGGGGGACGCGCTGCTGTCCCCCTCGGCGACCCGAGGGCTGATCAGGCGGTTCTTGGCGCAGCCGGAACCGTGCACGGCAGCCGTGCACGAGCGGCTGGAATGCCTGACGCGACGGGAACGCGATGTCCTGGGGCTTGTCGCGCTGGGACTGTCGAACGACGAGATCGCCGAGCGTCTGTTCGTCAGCCCACTGACGGCCAAGACCCACGTCAACCGGGCCATGACCAAGCTGGCCGCCCGCGACCGGGCCCAGCTGGTGGTCATCGCCTACCAGTGCGGTGTGGTCAGCCCGACGACGACGGCGACTCGTCCCTCGGTGACCGGGTGAATGCCGGCGTGGCCGCGGAGCGCGTTTGGGCCCTGTCGTAGGCCGGCCCGCCGGATACCGCGGCCGTGGTAGCCGGGAATTGCTGCACGGGGACGACGCGCAAGGGGCCGTCCCCGGGCGATGGTGGGGTCATGAAACGAAGCCGTGTACCGGTGCACCAGCCGTACACCGGCCCCGTTGACGGCGCGATTCTCACCCCTGCACGAAGGGACCCGCCATGTTCACTCCCTCCCAGGATTGCCGCACCATCGGCGACCTGCTCGAAGGACACGCACTCAACGTCCTGGACCCCGGCGAGGCGAGCGCGGTCCGCGCCCACCTGGTGACCTGCCCCGACTGCCGGGACGAGCATCACTGCCTCACGGCCGTGGCCGCACACCTGTCCTCTCTTCGCAAGGCCCTGGCCTACGACCCCGGCCGGCAGCAGCCGTCGTACCTGCCCGGGGCGGCCGGGTGCCGCCATGACTCGCGGCACCGACGCCGCCGGCACAGTGCGGCCCGAGGGACCCTGGCCACCTCGCTCACGCTGTCCCAATGGGTGAGTCGGCTTGCCTACGTCAGGTGAGCGACCGGGCAGCGTACTGATCCGCCCGGGCGGCGTACTGATCCGCCCGGGCGGCACACTGGAAGTGCGCGCCGAGCACGCCGGTGAGGGGACTCACCGCGGGCCTTGTCACGGCGGTTCTGCGCGAGTATGTCCAGCACGTTGCCATCGGCGTCCACCGCCCGCCACAGGTACGTCCGCTCACCGTTGATCTTCACGAAGACCTCGTCCAGGTGCCATGTGTCCCCCGGGCGGGGGCGTCGGCGGCGCAGCGCGTTGGTGTAAGCCTGCCCGAACTTCGGGCACCACCACCGGATGGTCTCGTGGGAGACGAGCACGCCGCGCTCCAGCATCGGCTCCTCGATCTCGCGGAAGCTGAGCGGGAACCGGAAGCACAGCCACACACAGGGCGAGATGATCTCCACCGGGTACCGGTGACCCTTGTACGACGGCTGCACACTCTCCACGGACGATCTCCTCGCCTGCCCGATCAACTCCAAGATCATCCCACGTCGTCAGCCAACGTGACAGTGCCCTCGGGGCCTCCGTCGCCCACCCACCGATCGCCGTGAACGTCTTCGCTCCGGTGGCGACAGCGGAGCACGCGATCAGCAGTACTGCCACGAACGGGTGACGCTTCCCGCGTCGGCGCCGCGGATCGGCCGGCGTCAGCGGCCGCTCGGCCAGCGGACCGGTCGCGTGGTGCTGAGGAGTAGGCGACTTGGCCAGGCAGATGGTGGAAGACTGACGGCACGTCGAAGCTCCGTGGCGCGAAGGGGACTTGGGAAGGTCACCTCCACAACGGAGCTTCGTTGCGTACGGTCGCGTATCCACCCGACATCGTCACACCGCCGTGACCTGCAAACCTACATGATCGCTCCGACTTTTAAATCGCCCTGAGTGCGCCGGCGCGGCTGGGCTGGGCTGGCAGGGATTCGTTGTCCGGATTTATGATGGGGTGCCCGGGTGGGTATGGGAAAGTGTGGCGTTCGGGGTGGGATGCTGCAAGGGGACCCCGGCCCGATTCCAGCGGGCCGGGGTCTTTATGTTGTGCTGGGGTGGCGGTTCGTTCAGCGTCCGCCGAATCCGTCGTTCCCGCCGTGTTTGCCGAAGTGGTGGATGACCCGGAAGCTGCCTACCACTCCGTTCTTGACGAAGACGCCGCCCTCGACGGGGCAGGGGACCACGCCGTCGCTGGAGCTGTGCGGTCCGACGGTGGCGATGGGGGCGCCATTGTCGCAGGTGGCTCCGCGGAAGACCTCGACGGTCCGCCAGCTGTCGTTGCGGATGTTGAGGCTTCGGGAGCCCAGGCCGCTCACGACGGTGACGCAGCCGCCCGGGTCGTCCGAGTAGGAACGCTCGTTGATGTGGATCCGGCCTTCGAAGTCTCGGTCTTCGAAGCCTCGGCCTTCATTGCCTCGGCCTTCGTTGCCTCGGCCTTCGTTGCCTCGCTCTTCGAAGCCTCGGCCTTCGTTGCCCCTTCCTTCGTTGCCCCTTCCTTCGTTCTCCTTGCCTTCGTTCTCCTTGCCGGACTCGCCGCCCATGGGGGCCGAGGCGGGGGCGGCTGCCTGCTGGACTACGGGGGCGGCCTGGGCCGGCTCGTAGGCGGACGCCGAGGCGTAGGTGATACCGGTGGCGGCCAGGGCCGCGGCAGCCGCGATGGCCGCGGTAACGACGTTGGGACGTGTGATCATCACGCGTTTCTCCTGTCTCGGGATATCGGCTGGCCTGCCGACTCGTGATGAACGTACTGACCGATTCCCATACCTGTCATATCGAGACATAAGAGGAAGTCCGTAGATTGACTCCAATCGGGTCACACGGGGTGCCCGTGTGCCGTGTCGTGGCGTGCTGACGGATAATCAGGTGACTTTTCCTGTAGTGGACTTGACGCCCCGATACGCTGTCCGGGGGACTTTTCCGACACCCGCTCACCCGCAGCCGCGGCGTGTCGCTCGTTGACATATCAGGCGAAACCGGCATTCCCGTTGTGCTACCGGGTGGCGAGCGGGGCCTTCGAGCACGCGGGCGGGCCGGTGACGTGACGCGTTGCCGTCAGCCGCTTGAACCGCGGATACGCGGTCCGCTCGATCGAGGTCACAATCCCGCCCCGACCCCAGACGACAGCCTGACATCACACTAACGAAGCTGAGCCGAATGGGTGACGGGCTGTGTCCTCAGGTCCTCAAGATCATCCCATGGCCCTTTTGGGCTTACCTCGCCGATCCCTCAGGAGTCCCGTGAGTTCAAGGAACTGAAGGTTTCTCGGCGGGGACCCGAGGGGTGGGTGTCCTGGTTCCCGGTTGCGGCCTCTTGGGTTCGTTGTGAACCCGCGCGTGTGGCCTCGCTGATGTAGGGGTGTGCGTTGTTGTCCGGGCTCGGTTCACGCTTCGTCGCGGTGCGTGAGGTGGCCGTCGGTGAGCCGCCAGTAGTGCTGGTGAGGAGTCAATTGCCAGGTCTCGTCGGCAGCGATCGCCTGCGTGATCCATTCGTGGAGTTGCGGGAGGGCATGCGCCCGTAGAACAGCGCGGGTGGCAGCACGTTCGGTGGCATCGACCGGGTGGACGTCTATGCGGAAGCCGACCATGTCCGGGTGCATGCTGCGGCCGTAGTTGCGGGTGATCGGAGCGATCCATTCTGCTCCCAGGACGATGGTCCCGCTGTCATGTCCCGTGAGGAACTGCAGGTCCGTGACGCGGCTCATGTAAGGGCCGAGACACTCGTTGATGTCGGTGGTGGTCAGTGGCCACGCGCGGTGCCGGGGCAGTCTTCGATTTCGTGCGGACATGACAGGCAGAATGGCAGAAGGCCACGGTCAGTTCTCACAGGTTTGTTCGACGGACTGCTCCAGCAGCGCCCGTGCGGAGTTCGCGTAGCGGATCGCGGTCTTCTCGTCCAGGCCGAAGACCTCGGCGAGGTGGAGCGGATCGGAGCCATGGACGAGGCTTCTTCGAGCTGCCGGTCGACGTGGAGCTGTTCCAGGGTGGCGGCCTGGCCCCGAAGCGGTGCAGTGAGGGAGGCCTGGCTGATGGAGCCGGTTCCCAGGGCGGTGATCTTGTTGATCAGCAGGTGCGGGTTGGCGGTGTCGGGCCAGCGGCGGCGCCGGAAGTCCAGCCACTCGCGGTCGACTTGCAGCGTCGGCTCGTCCAGAGGACGGACTCGGCCGTCGACCGTCAGTTTCCGGTTGCCGATGTCGAGGTCGTCGAGTTGAAGGCGGCGGATCGCGCCGGACCGGGCCGCGTGGACCGCGGCGAGGGCAAGGCCCACCTTCGCGAACCCAGACACGGGCCGCAGTGTCCCACCACCGGCCCGGCCGGGACAGCGCTCCGTCAACCCGAGTGGACTGCGGTGGCCGGATCGAGCCGCAGGCTTCCTGTCGTCAAACGAACGTTTGCCGACAGGCGGCGTATCCATCCAATGAACCCGGACATTCCGGGCCTCCGAGGCCAAGGGCAGCAAGGGCGGCCACCGCCCGGCCATCGCGGCCGGGAAGACTGACGCCGTCCGCACGGCGTACCTGGACGGCCGGTCCATCGCCACCCTGGCCCGCGAACACGGCGTCAGCCGCGGCGCCATCCGCACGGCCGTCGCCGACCTCATGCCCGAGCACACCACCGCCGGCCGCGAAGACGCCCCGGCCCCGGAGCTGCACGTCACCCTCGACATGCCGGGCAAGGTCGCCGACTTCCTCCGCACGGCCGAGCTGGAGCCCGCCGAGCGGGCCGGCCTCGACCACGGCGTGACCGTACGGCGCGGCCAGGGCGTCCCGGTGGTCCCGGCACAGCGCAAGGCCCGCCGCGAGTACGAGAACCGCGTCAACGCCCTCACGAGTACAGCCGGGCCGTGATCAACGGCTTGGCGTTAACCGCTTTACCAGTCCCAAGTCCGCTACACCGTCCTATCGTTGGCTGATGCGCGCACACCGTGTTGACCGCCCGGCCGATCTCGACGTGGTTCGTGATTCCTATGACTGCGTGGCCGACAACTACGCCCACATGGTGGTGACGACGGGGGTCGGCGACATCCGTCGCCATCCATGGCACAAAGCGTCGATCGACGCCTTCGCCGACACCGTGGGCGAGCTGGGGCCTGTCCTCGACGTCGGCTGCGGGCCCGGAACGGTGACCGCCTACCTTGCTGAACGCGGACTCGACGTGTCCGGGGTGGATCTCTCTCCTCGCATGATCGAGAACGCGCGCCGTCTTCATCCGCAATGCCGCTTCAGTGTCGCCTCTGCCACTGACCTCGACCTTGGTGAAGCGTCCCTTGGCGGCGTGCTCGGGTGGTGGTCACTGTTCAACCTCCCCCGTGACGTCCTTCCCCAGGTTCTCGCCCTGTTCGCGCGCGCGTTGAAGCCGGGTGGGCACTTCATCACCGCGACACACGTAGGCGACGAGGACGTGGTGCGCACCGAGGCATACGGGGGCGTACCCGTTCGTTGGACGACACACAAATGGCGGCCAGAACAACTCGTGGACCTGATCGAGCAGGCCGGCCTGCACCCGGTCGCCGAACTCCGGCTCCCCCCAGAGGAGTACAGCGGGCCGGGTCTCGTCGTCATGGCCAGGCGCCCCAGCTGACGATCAGGCGTCGGAAGCGGCACAGGGTCTCTGCCGGGACCCATCACCTGACGCCTACCGCTAATCTCCGTTCCGATACTCCAACCACCGCCAATTGCATCGGATGCGAACTCGCGACGGTCTGCGATTCAACATCGCAGGATGCCGGATTTCCCCGCGTGACCAGGGGGTTTGAGGCCCTGAAGCGGCATGCGACGGTAGCGGATCGCGGCACGTGATGGCCAGCCGTGTCACTCGTATGGCTGGCTGGTCTGCGGATCGTCAGCCGACTCGCATCGGATGCGGTTTCCTCGCACCGAATGCGAGTAACGGAGGGTGGCGAAATGGGCGGGTTCAGCGGGTCGGTGCCGGGAACGGCGAGACTGCATCTGGTTGACGGGGTCGCGCTGCTGCGGCCGGAGGAACAGGTCTTCACGGCGATGCTGACCGGCTTCGCCAACCAGCAGCTGGCCCGGAATCTTGCCCGCACGACCGTGGAGGGCCGGGAGAACACGGTGAAGGCGTTCGCCACCTACGTGAACACCTATCCCTGGCACTGACCGCCGGCGATGGTCGACGAGTGGCTCGGTAACCTGCGCTCACTGCGGGACCTGAAGCACTTGACCACCCGCTCGTACTCCGAGGCCGTCCGCGCGTTCTGCCACTTCGTCACCGACCCGCTCTACGAGTGGACGGCGACCTGCGAAGAGCGGTTCGGCACTCACCCGGTGCAGGTGGTGCACGAGTGGAACACCGCGGTGCACGTCCAGGACAACGAGGCGGACGCGAAGAAGCGCGCGTTCACCAAGGCCGAGCTGCACGCCTTCTTCGCGCACTGTGACGACGAGGTCACCCGCATCCGGGCCTTCGGCCGCAAGGGCTGGCTGCCCGCGTTCCGCGACGCTGTTCAAGACCGCGTACGCCTACGGGCTGCGGCGCAATGAGACGCGGATGCTGGACGCCGCCGACTTCGGTCGCAACCCGCATGGGGGCGAGTACGGCCGGTGCCAGGTGCGGTTCGGCAAGGCCAAGAAGGGCTCGCCGCCCAAGCGCCGCGGGGTGCTGACCGTGTTCGACTGGACCCCGGACGTCCTGGCCGAGTGGTTCACCGAGGTCCGCCCGCTGTTCGGCACCGACAACAACCCGGCAGCCTGGCCCTCCGAACGGGGCCTGCGGATCGGCTGCCAGCGGCTCAACTCGCGCTTCATCGCCTACCGCAAGGCCCTGGGCCTGGACGACGGACTCGACTTCCACTCCTTCCGCAGGTCCTACGTCACCCACCTCATTGAGGACGGCTGGGACCCGCGCTTCGTCCAGGAACAAGTCGGCCACGAGCACGCCAGCACCACCTCGCTCTACACCTGCGTGTCCTCGGACTTCCGCACCCGCACCCTGCGGCGGCATCTGGACTCCACCATCGCCGCGGCCCTCCAGACCCAGACCGGGAGGCAGGCATGAAACGCAAGGTCGGCTACACGTGGCGGCTGCGCGAGGTCATGGCCCAGCACCAGATCTTCACGGCCACCGAACTGGTGCCGCTGCTGCGCGAGCGCGGCATCGACCTGTCCGCCTCCCAGGTCCACCGCCTGGTCTCCGGCACCCCGGAACGCCTGTCGTTGCAGATCATGGCCGCGCTCTGCGACATCCTGTCCTGCACCCCGGCCGACCTGGTGACCACCACCGCCGAGAACGCCGGAGTCCGCAAGACCGCCACCGGCAACCTGCCCGCCCCGCCCGCGAACGTCGCGAAACTGCGGCCCCGCGCCGCCCGCATCCTGCCCGACGCATGACCCGCACCTACGCCACCGACGAACAGCACGAACGCTGGTACATGGCCGAGTGCTGCCGCTGCGAACGCCGCCGGCACAAGGCCGGCAGCTGGCCGGACGGATACGTCTGCCGCACCTGCTCGGACCGCGCCGTCCGGACACGGGGCACCTGCCCGGGATGCGGCCAGGACCGCGCCCTTCCCGGGCTCCGCCCCGGTGACGGGGCCCCGATCTGCACCACCTGCGCCGGCTTCTCCCAGACCTTCGACTGCTCACGCTGCGGCTTCGAGGGCAAGCTCCTGGGCGGACGACTGTGTGAACGCTGCACACTCACCGACCGCCTCACCGCGCTCCTAAACGACGGCACCGGGCACATCCGTCCCGCGCTGGTCCCGCTGTTCGACCTGCTGGTGGCGATGGAAAAGCCCAGGAGCGGGCTGGCCTGGCTGGAGATGCGCCGCGGCCAGCCGGGAAACGCCTCGCAGTTGCTGCGTCGGCTCGGCCTCGGCGAGATCCCGCTGACCCACGACGCCTTCCACGAGCTCCAGCCCTGGCGGGCCGCCGCTCACCTGGAAGAACTCCTGATGACATGCGGAGTCCTGCCCGCGGTCGACAAGTACCTCTGTTCCTTCCAACGCTGGCTTCCCGGACATCTGACCGGCATCACCGACCCCGAGCACGTCAAGACGATCAGGCTCTTCGCGACCTGGCATGTCCTCCCCCGACTGCGGGCCCGCGCCGAGCGAAGCCACATCACACCCAGCGTCCGACGATTCGCCGCCGAACAGATCAAGCACGCGACCGCCTTCCTGCAATGGCTCGGCGAGCGGGACCGCACTCTCGCGTCCTGCTCCCAGAGCGATATCGACGCCTGGTATGCCGAGAACACCGAACACGGCCGCACCTGCCTGCGAGCCTTCCTCAACTGGTCTATTCAGAGCCGTCGTTGCCCACGCTCCCTCTCCCTCCCCGCGATGAACGTCTCCCGGCGAGCCGCACTGAGCGAGGACGAACGCCTCGACGCCCTCGGCCGACTGCTGACCGACACGAAGACACCGATGCGGCTCCGAGTCGCCGGAGTCATCGTGCTCCTCTACGCACAGCCCGTGAGCCGCATCGTCCGGCTCATCGTCGACGACGTGATCCGCGACGGTGACACGGTGCTGCTACGACTCGGGGAACCCACCTCACCCGTTCCCGCACCGGTCGCTGACCTGCTGCTGGAGCACATCGCGAACCGCGACAACATGAACACCGCCACCAACCCGGCATCCTGCTGGCTCTTCCCGGGGCACCGGGCGGGTCAGCCGTCCCGCCCGGATCACCTGTCCGCGCTGCTGAACGAGGTCGGGGTCCCGGCCGCCGCTGCCCGCGGCGCGGGCATTCGCCAGCAGCTCCTGGAACTGCCCGCACCCGTCGTCGCGGACACTTCGTGGCCGAAGCCGCGGACATAGACCCCGGCCTCCGAGAACACGATGGAGTACTCGTCTCCTGACCCGTTGCGCATCGAGGCCATCTGCTCGCCTTCAGCCCAAGTGGCGTTGAAGGAGCAGTACCGGCTTTCCCAGTCCGGGCTCAGGATCGCGTCGAGCATCGCAAGCGAGCGGCACAGGTCCCGCAGGTCACCGATGGCGGGAAGCTGTCGGGCTACGTCATAGACAGTCACGCGCTCATCCAACCGGATCCCTCTGACATCAACCCCACCCCTGCCAGACGTCACGGTCAGTAGCAGTTCCAGAGTCGGACGGGCCAACACGCGATAGTTGAATAGGCGAGCCCACCAGTATCACACCCGTCGTCCGCGTGGTCTACGACCCGAAGCAGATCTCGTACGAGAAGCTCCTGAAGACCTTCTGGGAGTCCCACGACCCCACGCAGGGCTTCCGCCAGGGCAACGACGTGGGCACGCAGTACCGCTCGGCGATCTACACCCACACCCCCGAGCAGGCCACCACGGCCCAGGCGTCCCGCGACGCCTACCAGAGGGTCCTGACGGCCTCGGGCCACGGCACGATCACCACGGAGATCCTCCCGGCGAAGGACCGCCCGTTCTATCCGGCGGAGGCGTATCACCAGCAGTACCTGGACAAGAATCCGGCGGGTTACTGCGGCATCGGCGGGACGGGCATGTCCTGCCCGATCGGCGTCGCGCCGGCGGAAGGCTGACAGCTCCGAGCGGTACTTCGGTGATCACTACTCGGCTTCCGGCAGCGAATACTCCCCAAGCGGGGCCACCCGAACAGCTTCGGGTGGCCCCGCCTCATGTCGGAGCCGGTGCCGGCGCGATCCAGCTTCCCTTCCCGTAATCAGGCTTCCGACGCATGCACTCGACGCGGTTCACGCGTTCGGCCTACTCGAGTCACCCGTTGAACACAGTTTGTGATGTTCTGATCACAGAACGGATGTAAGTGGCTGGCGAGCCCGCTCGGGACCGTCGTGAAGCCCCATCCGGCGGGCCCGGATCGCATGGGCGCACGAGGGAGGCTTGGCGATGACCGCCGTACGAGACGCTGACCGCACACCCAACGGTGACCGAATACGCAGGCGGAGGCTACGGCGCAGGATGGCGCTGCTGGGTGCCTCCGGGCTGCTGCTGACCGCTCCGTACGCCGCCTGGCCCGGAGCCGCCCCCGCCGCGACGCGGCCGGCCGGGGCCGACGACACCGCGGCCGACGCGGCCATCCCGCCGGAACTACAGCGCTACTACCAGCAGAAGCTCCAGTGGGTGCCCTGCCCGGACCCTTCGTTCCAGTGCACCGAAGTGACGGTGCCGTTGGACTACGCCCATCCGGATGCGGGCGACCTTCTCCTGGCGGCCTCACGGAAGAAAGCCACCGGCGACGGCGCACGGATCGGCTCGCTGTTCGTCAATCCCGGCGGCCCCGGAATATCCGCGATCGATTCCTTGGCGCGGGGCGGCGCCGACCTCTTCTCCCCGTCCGTGCGAGCCTCGTACGACCTGGTCGCCATGGACCCACGCGGCGTGCAGTACAGCACCCCCGTGAACTGCAAGATCAACGCTCTCACGCCCCCCTCGTTCGAGCAGCGCGCCAACGCGTGCGCACGGAACGCCGGGCAGCTGCTTCCCCATGTCGGCACCCTGGATGCGGCCCGGGACATGGACGTGCTTCGAGCGCTCATGGGCGATGACTCGTTGCACTACGTCGGCGTCTCGTACGGCACCTACCTGGGCGCGACCTACGCCGATCTCTTCCCGACCCGGGTGGGACGGATGGTGCTGGACGGTGTCGTCGACCCCACCCTCGACGGGTACCAGAACCTCCTGCAGACCACGGCCGGCTATCAGGTGGCCTGGGAGTCCTTCGCCACCGACTGCGCCGCCCGCACCGATTGCCCTCTGGGGCACTCCGTCACGGAGATCAGCCGCAGACTGGTCACGCTTCTGCACTCCCTGGACCGCATCCCCCTCCGGCAGGGCAAGGACATCGCCATCACGGGGTCCGACCTCCTCAGCGCGGTCAGGAACGCGCTGCGCTCCGCCAATTGGGAGCTGCTGCGCGCCGCGCTCCAGGGAGTGCCGGCCGGGGACACCACTGCGCTGCAGCAACTCATCGGCGCCTCAGAGATCCCCTTCAGCAATGCCGTCGACGCGTTCTACGCCATCGGCTGCCTAAGCTCTCCCTTCGACTCGCGGTTCACCTCCGCGGAGGCCGAGGCGGCGCTGCCGCAGTTCCTGCGCACCTCGCCCCTGTTCGGCGCGTTTGACGTGGCCGGTCTCGGGCAGTGCACCCACTGGCCCGTCCCGGCGACCCAGCCCGCGCAGGCCGTCACGGCGCCAGGTGCCGCTCCGATCATGATCGTCGGCACGACTCGCGATCCTGACACCCCATACCACTGGGCCAAGGCGCTCGCCAGCCAGCTCTCCTCCAGCCGCCTGCTCACCTACGACGCCGACGGGCACGGCGCCTACCAGCGCGGCAGCACCTGCGTCGACACCGCCGTGGACCGCTACCTGACACAAGGCCAGCTCCCGCCCGCCGGCAAGGTCTGCACCTGACAGGACCCCACCCGCCCGTCCGCCGGCACGGGGAAGCCCTCTCTGTCAAAGTAGGTCGAGTCAGGCATACTGGATGATTCATTGAGTCGAGGGCGGAGAAGGAGTAGTGCCCGGGTGGCCAGCACGAATGACCACGGGACCCCTGATCCGCAGGTGGAAGCCCGTTCGACCGGTCCGCGCCGGTACACGGCGGAGTACAAGGCGAGGGTCCTCGCCGAGTACGAGACGCTGGACAAGAAGGGCAAGGGTGCCCTGCTGCGGCGGGAGGGGCTGTACTCGTCGTTGATCACGACGTGGCGGCAGCAGCGGGACAAGGGCGCCCAGACGGCGCTCGCCGCGCCGGCCGGACGGCCGAAGGCGGATCCGCGGGACAGGGAGATCGCGAAGCTGAAGGCGGAGAAGGCCCGCCTGGAGGCCGACCTCGCCAAGGCCCGCACCGTCATCGAGGTCCAGGGAAAACTCTCCGCGCTGCTCGACCAGTTCGCCACGGACAGCGCCCCGCACCAGAACGGCGAGAAGGACCAGTGACCGGGGCCGACCCCGCGGCCGTGGTGTTTACTACCGCCCGCGACCACGCCCTCGAAGAGCTCACCGGGCTGGTCGGACGCGTTCAGGCATGCGCCGCGCTCGGCGTGAGCCGGGCCACCTACTACCGCCACCACCGCCAGAGCCCCGCCCCGGCCGGGCCGCGACAAAAACGGCGCCGGCACCCCCGCGCGCTCACCCCACAGGAGGAGACACGGGTCCTCGACGTGCTCCACTCCCCGGAGTTCGCCGACATGGCGCCCGCCGAGATCTACGCGATCCTCCTGGACCGGGGCGTCCACCTGTGCTCGGAGTCGACGATGTACCGGCTCCTGCGCCGGCACGGCGAGGTCCGTGAGCGCCGTCGCCAGGCCGTCCACCCGCCAAGGACGGTGCCCGAGCTGGTCGCCGACGGCCCGAACCGGGTCTGGAGCTGGGACATCACCAAGCTGAAGGGCCCGGTCAAGGGCGTCTACCACTGCCTCTACACGATCATCGATATCTTCAGCCGCTACACGGTCGGCTGGATGATCGCCGACCGGGAGAACAAGGATCTCGCCGAGCGGTTCCTGTCCGAGACGATCGCCAAGTACGGCATTGGGCCAGGGCAGTTGACGATCCACTCGGACCGCGGGTCCCCGATGGTCGCGCAGAACGTCGCCCAGATGATGGCCGGCCTCGGCGTCACCAAGTCCCACTCGCGGCCGAAGACGTCGAACGACAACCCATACAGCGAGAGCCAGTACAAGACCCTGAAATACCGGCACGACTTTCCCGACCGTTTCGGCTCCCTCGAGGACGCCCGCGCGTGGTGCAACCAGTTCTTCACCTGGTACAACGAGGAGCACCGGCACTCCGGGATCGGCCTGCACACGCCCTACGACGTGCACTTCGGCCTCGCCGAGCAGCTCCGCGAGATGCGCGCCGACGTCCTCCAGGCGGTCTACGCGAAGCACCCCGAGCGCTTCGTCCGCAAGCCGCCCGAGCCGCCGAAACTCCCCGCAGCGGCCTGGATCAACAAACCGGCACCAGACGGCCCACTGATCCCGGCACAACGTTAGAACGAACTACCTGCCTTGATCGCTTTGACAGGTTCCGGCTCCTGCGCCCAGCCAACAATACGCGCTGGACGTCCCCCAATCGATGTGTCGTAGTCCGGCTCCCAGCAGTTGCCGTGGTTGTCCAGGGCTGCGTACCAGGTGCCCTTGGCGGTGGGCTTGAGGACCATGCCGCAGTGCCCGTAGTACGAGTCGCCAGCATGGGCAAAGAAGGGGCGGCCGGTTATCTCAAGGCAGCCTTCCAGCACGCCTTGGTGGTGGTAGACGGCGGGAACGGTACATATGACCCCGTCTACGACAAGGACGACCGTGCGAGGCTCGGCGCCGTCGGATGTGTGGTCTTGCACGGTGCTCTCTCCTTTGTCGGCCCTGGAGTTCCAGCCCGGACAGGCCCTCGGTACTGGTGAGCTCGCCTATTCAAGTGTCGCCAATTCCTCGTGGAGTCCGACCTGCTGGTGACCGTGTGTGATTGCAGACGGCAATGTCAGCGGCGACTGCCAGGATGATCGTCATGACTCACACCATGGGGGTGGTCCGCCAAGACGCGGCGGATCTCGCAGAAAGCCTTCTCACCCACGACAACGCCGAGCTGGACCGGCCGTTCACGATCCTGATGTGCGACATCCCGCGGGTTCGTCCTGGCTTCCATCTCCCGTTGCCGCAGGTCGGCCCGGCAGACGGGAGCGATGGATCCGCATAGATCATGATGGGCCTTCGGGATTCCTGAAGAACCGTCATGATCCCTCCACAGACGCACAGGCCGAGAGCGACGAGGTGCCTGGTCAGCCCCCATGCCGAGCAACCGAGGGGCACGGCGAACTCGCGGGATGTCGCACATGCGTCGTGCGGGGCCTTCGGCCCCGCGCCATCACTTCTTGGCTACGGCTGCTTCTCCGTTCAGGTGCCGGAGTCCAGGGGCAGCAGGACGCGGAAGCGCCGGGACCAAGGCCGGCCGGGCGTCTGGGAGCGGGTGGACAATTGTGCGAGCCGCAGGGGAGAAAGGACCGGCACGACACCGGAAATGCCTTGTTCCGGGTGTGCGATCCCGCGTGAGCCCGGCTCCGGTCAGGCGGACTTCACCCGGACTCCCGCGCAACCTGCGGGAACGGGGCGGCCCTTCCCCTGGTCGCACGGTCCCGGACTTTGAACTCTCCGATGACAAAGTATGGACATGTCAAGCGGAAGTCCTCTAACTTGACGGCGCAAGTACAGCGCCACCGCAGCAGACCGGAGCGAAATCCGGCACGGTCCGGTCCCCTACTCGTGTACTCGTGGAGGACCAATGCGCCACCGTCTGTTTCCACGCGCCCGAAGACACCTCATCCCCCTGTTGTTCGCGGGAACCCTGACCGCGGGACTGTGCTCCGCTCCGCCGGCTGCCGCCGCTCCCGCGGCCATTCCGCCCCAGGAACCCGGAGTCACCCTGCGCGTGTTCGACGTGCAGACACCGCTGAACAAGCTGTGCACCCTGAAACCGGGGCAGACTCCCAACCACGACAAGCTGATGCCGACGGTCGACTGGTCCACGGAGGCCGACTTCGGCGGACTGTCCGACCGCTTCGTCGCCGAGGCCTCGGGGTATCTGAACGTTCCCGGCGACGGCTCGTACGTGTTCCGGCTGACCAGTGACGACGGCTCACGGCTGGCGATCGACGGCGACACGGTGATCGATCACGACGGGCTGCACGGTGCCGAGCCGAAGGACGGCACGGTCCATCTCACCGCCGGGGCACACCCGTTGCACATCGACCACTTCGAGCGCGACGGCGGACAGCGGCTCCAGCTGGCCTGGAAGCCGCCGGGAGCAAGCGACTTCACGGTCGTGCCCCGGGAAGTGCTGAGCACCGACGCCGGGGTCGTCCGGGTCACGGCGCCGGGCCGCAAGGAGTGCGAGGCGAGCGGCGACTCCCCCGGCGACGGCCTCCCGCTCACCGGCGTACGCCCCGACCTGACCCTCACCGATCTACGCCCGGACGGCTTCGAGCCGCAGGTCAGCGGCATGGACTGGCTGCCCGACGGGCGTCTGGCGATCAGCACGTGGGGCGGCACCGACAACGTTGCCGGGGAGGTGTACCTGCTCGACAACGTCACCGGCGCCACGAGCCCCGACAAGGTCACCGTCACGAAGGTGGCGAGCGGGCTGCGCGAGCCCATGGGGATCAAGTACGTCGACGGGGCCCTGTACGTGTCGCAGAAGCACGAGCTGACGCGGCTCGTCGACCGGGACGGCGACGAGGTGACCGACGAGTACCGGACGGTCGCGACCTGGCCGTACGGAGGGAACTTCCACGAGTTCGCCTTCGGCCTGCTCTACCGGGACGGCCACTTCTACGTGAACCTCTCCGTCGCCATCAACCTCGGCGGCGCGACCACCGTGCCGCAGCCGGCACCGGGCCGCGGGGCCACCTACAAGGTCAGCAAGAAGACGGGGAAGATAAGCCCGGTCGCGGGAGGGCTGCGGACGCCCAACGGCATCGGCTGGGGACCCGACGGCAGCATCTTCGCCACCGACAACCAGGGCGGATGGCTTCCCTCGTCGAAGCTCGTGCAGATCAAGCGGGACCGCTTCTTCAACCACTACACCGAGCCCGCCGGCCCCTTCGACGACTCCCCCGTCACCGAGCCGGTGCTGTGGCTGCCGCAGAACGAGATCGCCAACTCTCCCTCCACTCCCCTGTATCTGAAGAAGGGCACGTTCGCCGGCCAGATGCTGCTGGGCGACGTCACCTACGGTGGCCTGCAGCGCGCCTACCTGGAGAAGGTGAAGGGCCAGTACCAGGGGGCCGTCTTCCGCTACACCCAGGGGCTCGAAGCAGGCATCAACCGCGTCACCCAGGGGCCCGACGGCGCGATCTACGTCGGCGGGCTGGGGGCCGACGGCAACTGGGGCCAGGAGGGCAAGCTCAAGTTCGGTCTGCAGAAGCTGACGCCGAACGGCGGGAACACGTTCGACGTCCGCACCATGCGTGCCGTGCCCGGCGGCTTCGACCTGACGTACACCCAGCCGCTGTCCGAGACCACCGCCGAGCAACTGGCCACCCACTACCGTGCCGAGCAGTGGCGCTACACACCGACCGCGGACTACGGCGGCCCGAAGATCGCCGAGGAGCAGCTGGCCGTGCGCTCGGCGACGCTCTCGAAGGACCGGCGTACCGTCAAGCTACGGCTGGACGACCTCAAGCCGGGCCGTGTGGTGCACCTCCGCTCCCCGCGTCCCTTCACGTCGGACTCCGGTGAGCCGTTGTGGAGCACCGAGGCCTGGTACACCCTCAACCGGGTCCCCGGCGAGCAGCCGCCTCCCGCGACCCGGTACGAGGCCGAGGAGGCGCGCCTGACGGGCACGGCCGGTGTGAACACCGACCATGTCGGCCATTCCGGCAGCGGCTTCGTGGACCGTTACGCCACCGAGGGCAAGGCCGGTACGACGTTCGACGTGACGGTCCCGAAATCGGGCGCCTACGACGTGGGGCTGCGCTACTCCAACGGGCCGAACCCCTTCCGGGGCACCAAGTCCCTGTCCCTGCACGTCAACGGGAAGAAGCTGCGGCAGACACAGCTCCCTCCCACCGACAACTGGGACTCCTGGTCGACGCGGACCGAACGGCTGGCGCTGCGTACCGGGAGCAATACGATCTCCTACCGGTTCGACGCGGGCGACACCGGCCATGTCAATCTCGACATGCTCAGCGTCCATCCGCGCGGAGCCCAGGTGCCGCTCTTCGACGGCACGGCCGCCTCCCAGGCGCAGTGGCAGCACACGGACGGCCAGGATCTGCGATGGCCGCTCAGTGACGAGAAGTCGATGGAGGTGTGCTGCGGCGACATCCGCACCAAGGACGCGTACCAGGACTTCAGGCTGCACGTGGAGTTCCGGGTGCCGCTGCTTCCACCCGACGTCACCGGACAGGACCGCGGGAACAGCGGCATCTTCCTCCAGGACCGCTACGAGCTCCAGATCCTCGACTCCTACGGTGACACCTCGCTCGACACCAACGAGGCGGGGGCGTTCTATCTGAAGCGGGCACCCGACACCAACGCGGCGACGGCGCCCGAGACCTGGCAGACCTACGACATCGACTTCCGCGCGGCCCGCTTCGACGACAGCGGCCGCAAGACCGCCGACGCCCGGGTCACGGTGGTGTGGAACGGGCAGAAGGTCCACGACGATATCGTCCTCGACGGACCGACCGCGTCGGGCCGGTCCGAGACGCCTGCCGCGGGAGCGATCCGGCTGCAGGACCACGGGAACAAGGTGAGGTTCCGCGACATCCGGATCACTCCGCTGACGTGATCCCCGTCGTGCCGGGCGGTCCTCGCGGCCGCCCGGCACATTTTTACGTGGCCGCGAAGGACCCAAAGGGACGCCTCACCGATGATTCAGACGCGCGCATCGGACGCCAGCGCAGTGAACGCCGACCAGGTATCGCGGGACACGGCCAGCGCCTGCCGCCGGGTGTCCTTCGAGTCCCGGACGTGGACGACTTCGGGGCGCACGGAGACCTCGACGCAGTTGTCGCCGCCGCCACCGCTGTAGCTGCTCTTGAACCAGGTCATTTCACCGGTGCTCATAGCGCTCCTCGCATCTGTTCCAGCAGGCATGCCGTGGCCTGATGGCTCAGGGCCTGCGAGCGCAGCTTGCCATAGCGCTGGAGCATGCTGCTTGCGGCTTTGGGGTCGCTGACAAGCATGCTACTGCCGTGCCCCTCGATGTAACCCGCCCACCGGTGATCGGTGGTCTCGGCGAGGTACATCTCGCCCTCGAAGCCGGCGTGCTCCTCCTGGACCAGTGGCATCACCTGGAGCTCCACGTTGCGGTAGCGGCCCACTACGAGGAGGTGTGTCAGGAGGGCCTTCGTTACCTCGGCGCCTCCCATTCGGCGCTCGAGCAGCGCCTGTTCGATGACGAAGCTGAACGCGGTATTGGGGCGTTCGACAAGTAGCTGTTGCCTGGCGAGGCGGGCCATCACCTGCCGTTCGGACTGCTCCTCGGTGAGTGGGGGCAAGTGCCGCTCGAAGAGAGCTCGGATGGATGGCCCCGGCTGCAACAGACCTGGAACCACTCGGCATTCGTAGGCGTACAAGGAGGTCGTGTCCTCCTCGATCCCTGCCCACTGCAAGAACCACGTCGCCAACCCCACCTTGCGCGTCAGGCTCCTCGCGGCGGCTCCCAACACCCGTCCCGCGCCCGCGCCCAGCACCTCATCGGACCGGTCCAGCAGGTCCCTCGGCGGGAACCGCTTGCCCTGCTCGATCTTGGCGATGTAGGCCGCCGAGTACCGCACCAGCGGGGCGAACTGCTCCTGTGTGAGGTTGGCTTCCTCTCTCAGCGCCTTCAGGACCGCGCCGAAGGTCTTGAGACTGTCCGACGGTTCCGGTTCGCACCCCCCGTCGGCCCCGCCCTCCCGCCTCGCGGTACTCCCGCCCGTCCCGCCGCCGTTGCCCGTCGCCATCGCAGCCGCCTTCCCCTGTGCCGCCGGGCCCGCCCGCGTCGCCCTGCTCCCGAGCACGCGCCCGAACGTGTTCCGTACCGTGTGCCGTACGCGCTGCGCCACGCCCGGCCGACCCATGTTCACGTACAGCAACGGGCCCGGTCCAGCGGGTGAACCAGTACAGCGCGGTCTGTATCGGCGCCGGACCTGCCGACGGACCCTCCGCTCCCCGCAGGCTGACCCCATGTCAGCTCTTTCCTCCCGGACCGCCGGCCCGGTGCGTACGTTCAAGCAGCGCTTCTCCGCCACGCGGCGTGGGGCCCGGCTCGCCCGGCTGCTCGCCGCGCATCAGCTCACCGAGTGGGGGCACCCGCACGGCTCGGGGGCCTACGACACCGTCGTCCTCGTCGTCGCCGAACTCGCCGCGAATTCCGTCCTCCACGGCCGTGTGCCGGGACGGGACTTCGCCCTGTTCCTCGCCTGCGACGACGTGCGGGGCGTCATCCGTATCGAGGTGTCCGACACCCATCCCGCCCATCCGGTCCCCCTGGTCGCCGCGGCAGACGAGGAACACGGCCGTGGCCTGGCCCTCGTCGACGCGCTCGCCACACGCTGGGGCGTGACCGGCCGTATCGGCCCCGGCAAGACCATCTGGGCCGAGTGCGCGACCGTCGCGGACGAGCCCCGGTTCACGAGGGTGCCGCCGGGGAGGGACGCCGCCTCGGCGCCACCGCGAGGATGCCCGTGACACGCGCCTGCTCATAGCCTTGTCAGTGTCCCGAATACGGATGTATAACGTTGTAAAACTCGAGCCCAGCGGCTCGGCGCCCGGCTCACGGTGGCGGCGCCCGTATCTGCACCGGTCCCCGGTTCGGGCCGCTCACGAAGGGATTGTCGTGCGGGTCAGCCTCAAGGACGTCGCCGCGCACGCGGGGGTCTCCATCAAGACCGTCTCCAACGTGGTGAACAACTACCAGCACGTCACCCCCGCCATGCGCGAGCGCGTCCAGAGGTCCATCGACGCTCTGGGCTACCGGCCCAACCTGGCCGCCCGCCACCTGCGCAAAGGCCGTACGGGCATCATCGCGCTCGCCCTGCCCGAACTGGGCAACCCCTACTTCGCCGAACTCGCCGCCGCCGTCATCGACTCCGCGGCCGAGCACGACTACATCGTGCTGCTGGACCACACCGGGGGCCGGCGCGAGCAGGAGATGCTGGTCAGCCAGGGGTTCCGGGCCCGGGTGATCGACGGACTCATCCTCAGCCCGATCGAGCTGGAGGCCAAGGACTTCCGGGACCGCGCGGAGCACGTGCCGCTGGTCCTGCTCGGCGAACGGGACTACGACCTGCCGTACGATCACATCGCCATCGACAACGTCGCCGCCGCGCGCGCCGCCGTCAGCCACCTGGTCTCTCTGGGGCGCCGGAAGGTGGCGTTCATCGGAGCCCGGCGGGGACGCAGTCAGCCCGCCCAACTGCGCGTGCAGGGCTGGCGGGAGGAACTCACCGCCGCCGGACTCCCGTCCGACGAGGGCCTGGTCGCCGCCACCGACGGCTGGGGACACGCGGACGGAGCCGCGGCGATGGCCCACATCCTGGACGGCGGGGAGCGTCCCGACGCGGTGTTCGCCTACAACGACCCGATGGCCATCGGAGCGATGCGGGTCCTGCACGAGCGTGGCCTGCGGGTTCCCGAGGACATCGCGGTCGTCGGATTCGACGACGTGCTCGAAGGGCGCTTCAGCGCGGTGACGCTGACCTCCGTGTCACCGGACAAGGCCGCCATCGGCCGTCTCGCCGTCGAGTCGGTGCTCGCCCGGCTCCACGACGCGGCTCCGGAGCCACACCGCATCTGGGCGGACTACCGGCTGGTCGAACGGGAGAGCACACTGGGCCGGCCCTCGGGCACCGGCGGCGCGGGCGCCTGATCCCCGGTCCACTCCCCCTCCCTTCTCCGCATTCCTCCCATCCCGCCTTGTGCGCAAGGGGTTTACAGCATCCTTCCAACGATGTAAAAACCTGATGGCGGCGAACCGGACGCCGCTTCGCACACCGGGAGCACCACCAGTTCCGCGCGCCCTACAGCTCCCCAGTTCCCTTTCAGCGTCACCCGGATCGGGGTCACCATGCAGCGCACCACCCACCGCTCTCAGCTCCTCACCCGTCCCGCGATCGTGGCCATGGCCGCCACAGTGGCCCTCACCGCCACCTCCTGCGCGAAGTCGGAGGACGACGCCTCGTCCGGCAAGAAGTCCCCGTCCGCCGCGGCCGACGCGGGCCAGAAGGTCGCCTCGCCGAAGCCGGGCAGCAAGACCTGCACCATCGACGCGTACGGCGGCGAGAAGCTCGATCTCAAGGGCGCGACCGTCGGCTTCTCCCAGTCGGAGAAGGAGGCCAACCCGTTCCGCATCGCCGAGACGCAGTCCATCAAGGACGAGGCGGCGAAGCGGGGCGTCAAGCTGCTGACGGCCAACGCCCAGTCGCAGTTCTCCAAGCAGATCAGCGACGTCCAGGACCTGCTCGCCAAGGGCGCCGACCTGCTGGTCATCGCGCCGCTCAACTCCGACGGCTGGGACCCGGTGCTGCAGGCCGCCGCCGCCAAGAAGGTCCCGATCGTCACGATCGACCGCAAGATCAACGCCACGGCCTGCAAGGACTACGTCTCCTTCATCGCCTCGGACTTCGTCGAGCAGGGCCGGCGGGCCGCCGACCGGATGATCGAGGCCACGGGAGGCAAGGGCGAGGTCGCGATCCTGCTGGGCGCGGCCGGGAACAACGTCACCACCGAACGCACCAAGGGCTTCAAGGACCGTGTGGCCGAGAAGGCCCCCGGCCTGAAGGTCGTCTTCGAGCAGACCGGCGACTTCGCCAGGGAGAAGGGCCAGCAGGTCACCGAGCAGCTCATCCAGTCCAAGCCCGGTATCAAGGGCATCTACGCGGAGAACGACGAGATGGGCCTGGGCGCGGTGGCCGCGCTCAAGGGCGCGGGCAAGAAGGCCGGCGACGTCGAGATCGTCACGGTCGACGGCACGCGCAACGCCGTGCAGGGCATCGTGGACGGCTGGATCACCGGTGTGGTCGAGTCCAACCCGCGGTTCGGCCCGCTGGCGTTCGAGACGCTGGACACCTTCACGCAGGGCGAGGAAGTGGCCCAGGACATCATCATCGAGGACGGCGCCTACGACACCTCGAACGCCGAGCAGGACCTCGGCAGGGCCTACTGACCCCCCGCGGGGCCCGGCCTGCCCGGCGGGCCCCGCCACCGCGTCACCTCTCACTTCCGCGTCACCCCTCACTTCCTGACCCACTTCCTGGAGGCACAGGTGGCTCCCCCCGCCGAAGTCCTCGCCGTCCGCGGACTGAGCAAGACCTTCCCCGGCGTCCGGGCCCTGGACGACGTGGACCTGACCCTGCACCCGGGCGAGGTCCACGCCCTGATCGGCGAGAACGGCGCCGGCAAGTCGACCCTCATCAAGCTGCTCACCGGGGTGTACCGGCCCGACGCCGGTGACATCGTTTTCCAGGGCCGCGACGTCTCGTTCGCCACACCGCTGGAGGCCCAGAAGGCCGGGATCTCGACCATCTACCAAGAGGTCAACCTCATCCCGCTGCTGAGCGTGGCCCGCAACCTCTTTCTCGGCCGCGAGCCGCGCACCCGCTTCGGCCTGCTGGACTTCGCCCGCATGCACAGGGAGGCCGAGGAGACACTGCGCGCCCACGGGGTCCGGGTGGACGTCCGCCTGCCGCTGCGTGCCCTCGGGGTCGGCGCGCAGCAGATGGTCGCCCTGGCCCGCGCGGTGGCCACCGAGGCACGCGTGGTCATCATGGACGAACCGACCTCCTCCCTCGAACCGCGGGAGGTCGAGACGCTGTTCTCGGTGATCCGGCGGCTGCGCGACGACGGCATCGCGGTCGTCTACGTCAGTCACCGTCTGGACGAGCTGTACGCCGTGTGCGACACGGTCACCGTGCTGCGCGACGGGCGCCGTGTCCATCACGGCCGGCTCGCCGACCTCGACCGTCTCTCCCTGGTGTCGACCATGCTGGGCCGGGAGCTGGGCGAGGTCCGCGAGGAGGGCCTGACCAAGTTCACCGGCGACCACCACGTGGCCGGTACCCAACCCGTGCTGGAGGCGCGGGATCTGACGGTTCCGCACCGGCTGCGGGGCGTGTCCGTGGCGATCCGGCCCGGCGAGGTCGTGGGGCTCGGCGGGCTGCTCGGGTCCGGGCGGACCGAGACGGCCAAGGCCATCTCCGGCGCGCTGGCGACGAGTTCGGGCCGGGTCGTGGTGGCCGGGGTGCCGCTGCGCGGCGGGTCCACGCCCGCCGCCATCCGGGCCGGGGTCAGTCTGCTGCCCGAGGACCGCAAGAGCGAGGGCATCGTGCCCGGTCTCTCGGTCCGTGAGAACATCGCGCTCGCCGTGCTGCCCCGGCTGTCCCGCTTCGGTCTGGTCTCCGAGGCACGCGTCGACCGTGTCGTCGACACGTTCATCGAGCGGCTGCGCATCAAGGCGTCCTCGCCGCACCAGAAGGTCGGTGAACTGTCCGGCGGCAACCAGCAGAAGGTGCTGCTCGCCCGCTGGTTGGCGATGAACCCCAAGGTGCTGCTGCTGGACGAGCCCACCCGGGGCATCGACGTCGGGGCCAAGGCCGAGGTGCAGAAGCTCGTGGACGAACTGGCCGAGGACGGCCTGGCCGTCCTGCTCATCTCCTCCGATCTGGAGGAACTGATCGAAGGGTCCGACCGCGTGGTCGTACTGAAGGACGGTGCGGTCGTCGGCGAGCTGGCCGGCGACGAGGTCACCGAGGACACACTCATGCGGACCATCGCCGGGCACGCCCCGGCCGGACACACGGCCGGACATACGGCCGGGGGCACGGCCGCGGAGGAGGCCGGCGATGGCTGAAGCCGCTCTCCGCACCGCGCCGTTGGACCGGACCCGCGTCCTGCAGTGGCTGCAGACCTACGGCGTCTACGCCGGCGTGGCGCTGCTCCTGGTCGTCAACATCGTCATCACGCCGTACTTCCTGTCCGCGGAGAACTTCCGCACCCAGGCCGTGCAGGTCGCCCCCGTCATCATCGTCGCGATCGGGATGGCCCTGGTCATCGGAACCGAGGGCATCGACCTGTCGGTCGGTGCGGTGATGGCCCTCGCGGCGTCCGTGACGGCCCTCTACCTCGGCTACGGTCTGCTGCCGGCGCTGCTGGTGGTGGCGGTGTTCGCGGCCGCGATCGGGCTGGCCAACGGGGCGCTGGTCGCCCTCGTCGGGGTGCAGCCGATCGTGGCCACCCTGGCGCTCATGGTCGGCGGCCGAGGCCTCGCGCTGGTACTGCTGCCGCAGCTGGAGGATCTGCGCAATCCGGGGCTCGCCTCCCTGGGGTCCGGCGACGTGCTGGGCGTCCCGTATCTGATCCTCATCGCCGCCGCCCTGGCGCTGCTGGCGGCGTTCGTGGTGCGCCGTACCACGTTCGGACGCCAGCTCCTCGCCATCGGCGACAGCCGGCCCGCGGCGCAGCTGGCCGGTCTGCCGGTGCGGCGCGTGCTGATCATCGTGTACGTGCTGTGCGCGCTGCTCGCGGCCGTGGCGGGTGTCCTGGCCACCGCGCGGCTCCAGGCCAGCGACCCGACCTCGCTGGGCAATCTGATGGAGCTGTCCGCCATCACCGCCGTCGTGGTCGGCGGGACCCCGCTGACCGGCGGCCGGGTCAACATCGCCGGCACCGTGGCGGGAGCCGTCCTCATCCAGCTGCTCACCGCCACCCTCATCAAGCACGATCTGCCGCCGTCGTGGACCCAGATCGCACAGGCCATGGTGATCGTGTGCGCGGTCTACGCGGCACGGGGACGGGGGAAGCGATGACCGCCACGAAGACGGACGTGCCCGTGACCGCCGCGGGCGGCGAACCGCCGAAGGACACCGGGCCCGAGCGCTCCGCGCGCAAGGAGCGGCTGAGCGGCCTGGTCCAGCAGCACGGGGCGCTGGCCGTGCTGGTGATCGTCTCCCTGGTGGCGTCGTTCGGCTTCGACTCCTTCGCCACCGGGGACAACGTCAGCAACATGGCGACGAGTTCGGCGTTCCTGGCGATCGTCGCGCTCGGGATGACCTTCGTCATCATCACCGGGGGCATCGACCTGTCGGTCGGTTCCCTGTTCGCCCTGGGCGGTGTTCTGGCGGCCTGGGGATCGCGGCACGGGACGCCGGCGGCGCTGCTGCTGCCTCTGGTGGTGTGCGGCGGGATCGGCGTCGTCAACGGGCTGCTGGTGGCCCGTTCCCGGCTGGCGCCGTTCATCGTCACGCTGGCGGCGATGCTCGGGGCGCGCGGCCTGATGCTGGCCCTCACCGACGAGGGCGCCGAGACGTATCTGATCGGCAAGGGCTCCTTCCTCGCCGAACTCGGCCAGGGCACCACCTTCGGCATCGGCAACCCCGTGTGGATCACCCTGGCGCTGTTCGCCGCGGGTGCCGTCGTGCTGCGCCGCACCCGCTTCGGGCAGCATGTGTACGCGGTCGGCGGCAACGAGGACGCGGCGGCCCTGATGGGTGCTCCGGTGGCCCGTACGAAGATCCTCGTCTACACGCTGTCCGGGCTGCTGGCCGGGCTGGCGGGCGCGCTCAACGCGGCGTGGCTCGCCTCCGGGGTGACCATCCTCGGCAACGGGATGGAGCTGGAGGCCATCTCCGCCGTCGTGATCGGCGGCACCCTGCTCACCGGCGGCCTCGGGTTCGTCAGCGGTTCTTTGGTCGGTGTCCTGCTGCTCAAGGTGATCCAGAACGTCATCAACCAGATCGGCTCCCTGGACTCCTCCTACCAGCAGGTCGTCAGCGGCGCCTTCCTGGCCGTCGTGGTCGTCGCCCAGACCTGGCTCGGTCGCAGACGCCAGTTGCTGTAAAGCTCCGGACGCGGCAGCCCTCCCTCCCCGGACCGGCTGCCGCGTCCGGCTTTCGGAGCGGCCGGCGAGGTGGAGGAACGTTCCTCCGCC
>NZ_JBHSOA010000119.1:0-1037 GCF_042655885.1 Streptomyces chlorus | reverse complement strand
CGAAGATCACAAGCGGCAAACATCCAGGTCAGACACTTGATCGCTTGAAAAACAGCTTCTGAGTCCGAGGAGACAACGCACACATGACCACCTCCGTGCCCACGGTCGTCCTGGTCCATGGCGCGTTCGCCGACGCGGCCAGCTGGTCCGGGGTCATCGCGGAATTGCAGGGCCATGGCATTGCCGTGATGGCCCCGCCGAACCCGTTGCGTGGCCTTGCGGCCGACGCCGCTTACGTTGCCTCCGTTGCCTCCCAGATCGATGGTCCCGTCGTACTGGTCGGCCACTCCTACGGCGGTGCGCTCATCACCGTGGCCGGCACCGCCGACAACGTCGTCGGGCTGGTCTACGTGGCCGCCTATGTCCTCGAGGAGGGCGAGAGTCTCGGTGAACTTCAGGGCCGCTTCCCCGCCTCGCCGCTGGTGAGCAACCTCAAGCAGTGGACCTATCCGGTCGCGGACGGTGACCCTGCTGTCGAGGTCACCATCGCCGAGGAGGTCTTTCCGTCGGTCTTCGCCGCCGATGTGCCGGCGGAGGTCACGAAGGTCCTCGCGACGGCTCAGCGGCCGCTCGCCGCCGCGGCCTTCGGAGAGACAGCCACCGCCGCCGTATGGAAGGCCAAGCCGTCCTGGGCACTGGTGGCCGGCGCGGACCAGGCCATCAACCCCGAGGTGGAGCGCTTCGCCGCGAAGCGCGCAGGGGCGACCGTCGTCGAGATCGAGGGCGCGTCGCACGCCGTCGCCGTCTCCCGTCCCAAGGAGGTCGCGGATCTGATCCGCGAAGCGGTACGCGCGACGAGCTGACAGGCGGTAGGGACAGCTACGCGGAACACTCCCCGCACCGCGTCCGTGCGGCTCGGTCGTCGTGCCTCCCGGACCGCACGGGTCGCGGGCAGCGATCTCAGTTGCCGGGCCTTGAAATCTGTAACCTGGCGGGCGGTGAACCGCGCGCCGCTCCGAGGGTGGGGATGCCTTTTCGGTGCAATGCCCGCCAGAGGGTCTCGCTCGGGTGTGGTTGGCTCAAGCTCTGCCGGACGG
>NZ_JBHSOA010000118.1:0-670 GCF_042655885.1 Streptomyces chlorus | reverse complement strand
TGAGTGGAGAATTCCTCAACTCCCTTGCATGAACTGCGAAAACGCTAACTACCCGGCCTTGGGTGAAGCCCCCCCGGGGGCCCAGGTCTCGGGCAGGAACAGCCGCCAGTCGACCGCCGCCGAGGCATGATCGGACGCGAGGTGCAGTGAAACGCCCACCTGGCAGTTGGTGACCTTGCCCGCGGTGCCGGTGTACTGCCGCGACACACACGCCGAGGCATGGCCGTCCTTGAGGAAGCCGGTGTCGTCGAAGATCAGCGCCTTCGGCCGGATCGCCGCTTCCATCTTCCAGGCCAGCCGAGCCCGCACGTGCGCCGGATCCCACGGACTGGTCGTCACGAAATGGGCAAGAGCCTGCCGGTTCCCGTCCTCACCCAGCCGGGCCGCCATCGGCTCGACCGACTTGCGCTGCCCATCGGTGAGCAGACCCCGCAAGTAGACCTGCCCCCACCGACGCTGATCATTACGCGCGAACGGCTCGAAGACCTCTGCCGCGAAGTCCTCCAACTCGACACGCACAGATGCAATTTCCTCCGGAGTCACGCATCTTCAACGACACACCGGACCCACAGGACACGCACCATCAACGCCGACCTGACCAAGCCCTACTAGTGCAGGGTTCCTCTTTCGGGGCGTAGGTTGGTGGGGATGCTGGTTCGAGTTGGTGGAG
>NZ_JBHSOA010000117.1:0-6282 GCF_042655885.1 Streptomyces chlorus | reverse complement strand
GTCGGGCCAGGCGCGTCGCGCAGGTTCCCCTGGACATGGCTCTGCCAGGGTCCGGCGCCTCCAGGGACGCGTATGAGCTTGCCGCCTATTCGGTCAGCCGGCCATGGCCGTAACGGGATCAGCCGGTGCGGGCAGTTCGGCCGTCCCTGTGCTTGATGAGCAGGTCCAGCATCTTGTTGAACTCCTCGGGCGGCATCTTGTGGATCAGGTGCTGTGCCGCGTACCCGCCGTCTTCGTAGGGGAACCGCTTCGGCTGCTCTCCTGCACCGACCGCTGTCGTAGGAGCGGTGGCCTGCTCGGGAACGGATGGTGTGTCCTTCCCCGTTTCAGCGCCAGAGGGCTCATGCCCGGTGGCCGCCGGCGCAGGGGTTGCGCGGTGCCCTGTGGTGGCGGGTTCCTCCGGTGCCGGGGATGGTTCGGCCGCTTCGTGTCCGTGCGGTTCGCTGTCGCCCGTGGGGTCGGTGATTACGCCGTAATCATCGGGAGGGCTGTCGTGTGAGCTTGAGGGCGTGCCGGTTGCCGGTTGCGTCGCTTGCTTCGCGAGGGTACGTGCCCTTCCTCCTTTCGTGCTCTTTCTGCCTTCAACTCCTGCAGTGTTGCTTCCTTGGGCCGGTTGGCGACCGCGCCGTGATCCGGGCAGTTTCGAAGGGTTCCGGGAGCCCCGGCCCCGAAGCCCCCTACAACCACCCCCGCCGCGCGGCCTGCCACGCCAGTTGCATACGTGTCGCCGCGCCGGCGAGCTCCATCATGCGCTGGATGTGCCGCTGCACCGTGCGCCGGCTCAGGCCCAGTTGGGTGGCCACCGTCTTGTCGGCGACCCCGGACACCAGGAGGGCGAGGAGGCGCCGGTCCGTCGCGGACAGCGGGTCCGGTCCGCCGGCGCCGTCCGTTCCGGCGACCGCGTCCGAGTCGTCGACGTCCAGCGGCACCGCGTCCTCCCAGTACCGCTCGAACAGAGCGATGAGGGCGGCGAGCAGATTGCTGTCGCGGACGAGGGCCGTGGTCGGTTCGTCCAGGTTCCCCCGCGGGCCGCCGGGCACGAGCGGACAGATGGCGATGGCCCGGTCGGCGACAGCCAGCCGCAGCGGCAGATGCGGCACCGCACGGGCGACCTCCCCGGCCTGTACGCCCGCAACAACGTTGTCAACGGCGCCCTCGTCGTCGAAGAACGCCTTCTCGTACAGCACCCGGTAGCGCACGCCCCGCCCCAGGGCCTCGAACTCGGAGTCGTTGCTGCCCGACGGCATGGCCACGTACTGGGCCTTGCAGAACCAGAGCATCTCGTCCCGCGCGCTGCCCTGGATCTGGCGCAGGTGCTGCCGCAGGGCCTCGGCGCCCGTGATGACCTCGATCAGTTCGCTGGCGTCCCGCCGGCGCATCGTGTCGCGGTACACCTCCAGCAGGCTGGTGGCCTCGGCACGGGCGAGGTCGAGGGCGTCGGCGTGCCGCTTCAGCCCCGGCAGCAGCGCCACATCCGGGGGAGTGGCCCGGAACTGACGGGGCAGCAGGTCGGTGTGGCTGGCCATGCCCTTCCCGGTCAGCGCGTCGAGCACCACCTCCGCCTCGGCCGGACTCAGCCCGGTGCGCACGGCGATGTCCGCCGCCGAGGCCTGGCTGACCGTCACCAGATACCGGTATACGGACTCCTCGGCTTCCGGCACCCCTGCGGCCTCCAGCGTCATGGTGTCCTCCCCGCGACCTCCGGCCTACATGATCGGCGGACACCATACTGCACGCGTGTTACAGGCGGTGAGGGTGAGCGAGCGGTCTTCTCGCTCGCTCACCCTCGGACCCGTACGGAGTGCCTAGCCGCGGTGCAGGTAGGCCCGCTCCACGGTCTGCCGGACGGAGGTGCCCGCCGCGTCACGCGCCGTCACTCTCAGTGTCACGAAGGCATCCCCGCGCGTCCGGGACGGCTTGGTGACGGTGGCCTCGAAGGAGTTGTGCTCCCGGGCCTTCACCCCGGCCCGGCTCCAGCTCCGGCCGTCGTCGTAGGAGACCTCGACCTGGACGCCCACGCCCCGCGGTGCGGCGAGCCCGTCCTGGGCGCGGACCGACAGACCGACGGTGTGCGTACGGCCCGGCCGCACCGCGTTGTACGCGTCGACCGGCACGTCGTAGTCGAGCTGGAGTAGCGGCAGAGTGGTCGCCGGGTCCGCCGTGCCCGAGCGGAACGACCAGGACGTCTCGGTGCCGGTCCCGTAGACCCACTCCGGAGAGGTCCGCGAAGTGGTCAGGTCCAGCCGGTGGTCGGCCGCGCCCGACGGCACCTCGAAGTCCGCGAAACCGCCGTCGGCCCGCCCCACCTGGCGCCCGTCGCGGTACAGCACGGCCTCGGCCGCGTCGCCCGCCGCCCGCGTCCCGATGCCGCCACCGCCGCCCGCGGCGAGCCGTGACCGGTGACCGGCCTGCGAGTCGGTGAACTCCGGTATCCGCACGCTCAGTACGTCGCCCTTGCGCACGGACGGCGTCGTGGTGCCGCGCGGGATGGACGGCCGCACGACGGACGCCTGCCAGGTGTCGCTGGTGTGCTCGCCCGCCCGGTACGTACGCGGGGTGTCCGCCATACCGTCGCGCAGCGGCGCGTCCACGTCGTACGTCGTCTCGTGGTGCACCAGATGCTGCCACGAGGTGTCACCGCTGCTCACGTACTCGGTCCGGTCGAATCCGGTCGGTACGTAGCGGGTGTACTGCAGCCAGGCCGTGTCCTGGTACGGCCGGCGAGCGAAACGCTGCTCACTGGCCCAGGGCACGCCGCCGTTGTCGGCGTACCTGCTCCGCACGACGGCGCTGTTGCGCTCGGAGACCGTGTGCACGACCTTCTCGGGGATGCGCTGGGACGACACCTGCATGACGTCGTACAGGTACGGGCTGCGGGCGGTTCCGGTGAACCCGACCGTGGTGGTCCCCCTGCCGATCCGCTTCAGCAGGGCCGCTCCCGCCTTCGCGCCGATCCTGACGGTCGGCACGCCCCAGCGGTCGCCCTCCGGGTGCCACCGGGTCCACGCGTTGTCGTTGAAGTGGACGAGCACGACGCCGCGCACCCCGGCCACGGCCGCCCGCTCGGTCAGGGTCCGCTCGCCGACGGTCTGTTCGTTGGTGAGGACCGCCAGCTTCCCGCGGGCCCGGGAGAAGTCGGGGGCGGCGGCGTCCCCCGCGTCGACCGCGGTCAGGCGCGCGCCCTTCTGGTCGAAGAGTGGCGAGGACGGCATGTAGTACGCGTCCGGCTCCGCCTCACCGCCCTTGCCGCCGGACACCTTCATCTCCAGGAGCGGCGCGACGAACTGCCACCGGGAGGCGAACTCGAACGTGCCGTCGGTGACGGCCGACGTGGGGCTCACGTACAGGCGCTTGCCGACATCGAAGTACATCGTGCCCTGGAGCAGACTGCGTCCGTCGATCTTCCGGTACGTCTGGTAGCTGAGGATGCCGCGCTGCTCCGCCGGCCGGGGCGTGCGGATGTCGACCAGCGTGGTCTTGCGGACGTCGAGTGTGACGGTCATGTCCTTGGTGACCTTGACCTCGGGCAGGACCACGTGCCGCAGTTCCTGGCCGCCGTCGGCGTCGTCCAGGGACGAGTAGTCCAGCTGGTAGGTGCCCTCCTCGACCTCCGCGACGGCGGGGTCGGTGCCGGTGTAGCCCACGAAGCCGTCCGGGCCCCAGATGGTCGGCAGCGCCTCCACCCGCTGGCCGGCGAGGTCCACCGTCCGGACGGTGAGCCGGTGCGTCGGCCCTTGCACGGCCAGGCTGACCGTGGTGTGCACGGTGACCTTCCCGTCCCCGGACACCGCGGTCACATAGCCGTAATAGTCGCCCTGCTGCACCCGGGCCGGATCGACCGTCAGCGGTACGTCGGCGGTGGCGCCCGCGGGCACCCTGACCGAGCCGGAGCCGAGCTTCACCGCGCCCTCGCCGGGCGGCCGTCCCCCGGCCGTGGCCAGCCGGGCCGTGAGCGCCAGCGTGATGTCGGAGCCCGAGGTGTTCGTGTACCGCAGCCGCGTAGTACGCGGCTCGCCGCCACCCGTCTGAAGCGGGCCCAGAGCGACGGTGCCGGTGGCGGTGACCGGACCCAGCGCGGCCGCGGCCACGTCGACGAGTCCGCCGCCCTGCTCGGTGACCTCCTGACCGGCCGCCGTACGGGCCGTGCTGACGAGCGCGTCCTTCAACCGGGCCGCGCTCCAGTCCGGGTGCCGCTGGGCGAGCAGCGCCGCCGCACCCGCCACGTGCGGGGTCGCCATCGACGTGCCGGAGGCCGCCACGTGCCGGGCGTCGACCGGCTCGCCCATGGTCGTACCGTCCGCGCGAGCCGCCACGATGCCCACACCCGGAGCCGTCAGGTCGGGCTTGACGGCGTCGTCACCGGCCCGGGGACCGCGGCTGGAGAACGGCGCGAGCCCGCCGTCCCGGTCGACCGCGCCCACCGTGAGCGCCGCGTCCGCGACACCGGGGGAGCCGACGGTGCCTCTGCCCTGTGCGCCCGCGTTGCCGGCCGCGACGACGAACAACGCGCCCGTGCGCTCGGTGAGTTCGTTCAGCGCCAGACTCATCGGGTCCGTGCCGTCGTTCCGAGCGTCCGAGCCCAGGCTCATGTTGACGACCTTGGCACCGCTGCCCGCCGCCCACTCCATGCCGGCGATCACCTGGGACTCGGTACCGAAGCCGTCGTCCCCGAGCACCTTGCCGACGATCAGGTCGGCCAGAGGCGCCACGCCCTTGCCGCCCTTGCCCCCGGCGGACGCCGCGCCGCTGCCGCCGACGATCGACGCTACATGCGTACCGTGCCCGAAGGCGTCCCCCGTCCCGGAACTGTCGGAGAAGTCCCGGGCCTCGGAGATCCGGCCGGCCAGGTCCGGATGCGACTGGTCCACGCCGGTGTCCAGCACCGCAACCTTGACCGACTCGCCCTGCTGGCCCGCCTTCCACACCGCGGGCGCGCCGATCTGCGGCACACTGCGGTCGAGGGTGGCCCGCACCCGGCCGTCCAGCCACACCCGCGGGGTGCCCGCCGCCCGTGCGGCGTTCATCTCGTCGGTGTCCGGCGCCAGTTGCTTCCAGAACCGGCCGAGGTCGTCGTCCGCGACCCGCACGGCGCGCGCGCCGATGCTGTCCAGGCGGCGGACCGGGGAGCCGTCCTCGGCGAGGTCCGTCAGGCGCCGGACGGCGGGCGCCGCCGCACCGTCGGCCCCCGTCACGATCAGGGGCAGCGCGTCGGCGTGCGCCTCGTCGTAGCCCTGTGCGAGGAGGGCGCCCACGTCGAACAGGTTCCGGTCCACCAGCCCCGCCGCGACCAGGTTCCCGGCGTCGGACGGCAGGACCGTCAGACGCCCGTCCTCGTACGTCCGGAAGACGACGTGGCGTCGTCCGGGCCCGGGCGTCACCGAGGCGGTCCGCCGCCCGTCGCCGTCCGTGCCCACGGTCACCCGGTCGCCGGTGATCAGGCGAACGGTGCCCAGGTGCTTCGACGGTGCCTTGTGGGCCGCTTCTCGGGATGGGGGCGCTGTGTCGGATGTGGCGGCGGCCGACGCCACCGCGCCGGAGATCAGGACGAGTCCTGTCGATATCGCCACTACCAGGCGGATCCGTCTCATATGTGCAGTGCCTTCCGTCCAGCGCGTGGGATGTGTGCGCGCTGGACAGAATCCGGCGGTGCCGATCGCCGTGTCACTCGTTTTCGCTGGCACAGGTGGGACATGTCGCAACCGCGACATCGGAGCCGTCGCCCGAAGGGGCGCGTTCAGCGGGACGCCGCCGGCATCGGGAGCGAGACGACGTCGGCGAGGGCCCGCTGACCGGCGATGTCGACGTGCACACCGTGCCTGTCGCAAGTCCCCACCCCCTCGATGAGGTTGCGGCGGCACCGGCAGTGAGTCAGTCCGGGTCGACTGAGCGGCAAGCCCGTAGTACTCCCGGCGGAGAGCCGGGGCCTGCGTAGTCGGACCTCCGCCCCGCCGGCCGAAGGTTCGGCGCGCCTGACAGAGGTCCAGCCGGGCGGATGGGCACGGAGCTCCTCCATCCTCGTCGCGGAGAGCTCTTCTGGCTCGGGTGAAGCCGGTGCTCAAGCCCCTGGACGGCCTCCTCGCGGTCATGGCGGCGGCCCTGAACGCCGCCCGCGTGTGGGCCGAACTGGGAGTCCGGCCGGTCGCGTTGTGCCACTCGGGCGACTTTCGCGGCGAGCATGGCTCAACGCAACAAGTTGATTAATCAACCAGAATGTGTTTCAGTTGACTCATCAACAATTTCTCCTGGGATAGGGGTAATGGCATGAGTGAGAAGAAGGTCGTC
>NZ_JBHSOA010000116.1:0-1505 GCF_042655885.1 Streptomyces chlorus | reverse complement strand
CACTTGCCGGTATCGCCCGGCACACCACCGATCCCGACGCCGGCGGACTCACCCCCACCGACGTCACCGACAAGACCATCACGCAAGACGAACTCGACGAACTCGAGCTTGACCTGGACGACTGGGAGAACTCCTGATGAGCAAGCGCGCCGGTAACATTGAGGATGTTCTTCCGCTGTCTCCGCTGCAGGAAGGGATGCTGTTCCACAGCATCTACGACAACGCCGGTCCTGACGTCTACACCGCGCAGATGGTGTTCGATCTCGAGGGCGACGTCGACCGTGCGCGCCTGCGGGAAGCGGCCTCCGTGCTGCTGCGCCGGCACGCGAATCTGCGGGCCGGGTTCGTCCAGCGGAAGTCGGGCGAGTGGTCGCAGGTGGTGGCGCGCTCGGTGACGGTGCCGTGGCGCGACGAGGACGTCTCGGACGCGGAGGACGCCGATGCGGCCGCCGCGAAGCTGGTGGAGGCGGACCGGTGGACACGTTTCGACCTGCGCCGTCCGCCCCTGGTGCGGTTCATGCTGATCCGTCTGGCCGCGGGCCGGTTCCGGTTCGTGATGACCAACCACCACATCCTGTGGGACGGCTGGTCGCTGCCGGTGCTGCTGAGCGAGCTGCTGGTGCTGTACCGGCAGAGCGGTGATGATCGGGGGCTGCCCCGGGTGCGTCCGTACCGTGACTACCTGCGGTGGCTGTCCGAGCGCGACCGGGAGGAGTCCGAGCGCGCCTGGCGCCGGGCCCTGGAGGACTTCGCCGAGCCCACCCTGCTGACCCCCGACCGCAGCCGCACGACCGTGGTCCCCGAGCAGGTCTTCGCCGACCTGGACCGGGAGACCACGGCGGCACTCAACCGGTGCGCGCGGGAGTGGGGCGTCACCCTGAACACGATCGTCCAGGTGGGATGGTCCGTGGTGCTGTCGGCGATGACCGGCCGCACCGATGTGGCGTTCGGGAACATCGTGTCCGGTCGCCCCGCCGACCTGGCCGGTGTGGAGACGATGGTCGGGCTGTTCATCAACACGGTGCCGAGCCGGATCAGGTGGGAAGCCGCGGAATCGCTGCGCTCCCTGATCAGCCGTGTCCAGGAAGAGCAGTCCCGGCTCATCGAGCACCAGTATGTCGGGCTGGCCGATATCCAGCGCTGGGCCGGGCACGGCGAACTCTTCGACACGGCGGTCGTGTTCGAGAACTACCCCGTGGACAGCAGCAGTGTCACCGAGAGCGCCGCACAACAAGGATTCCGCGTTGCGAACGCCAATGCGGAGGACGCCACGCACTACCCGATGAGCCTGATTGTCGCCCCGCGCGACGAGCTGGCCCTGAGGCTCGGCTACCAGCCGGATGTCGTCACCGCGGAAGAAGCCGGTTCCTCACTGGACCGCCTCGTCCGGGTCCTGCGTCAGGTGTGCACAACGCCCGAGCGCCCCGTCGGCGCCCTTGATCTGTTGTCGGTCGGTGAGGTGGAGCGGGTCACGCGGGATTGGAACGACACGGGTGTGCCGGTGG
>NZ_JBHSOA010000115.1:0-1272 GCF_042655885.1 Streptomyces chlorus | reverse complement strand
TGGTGGACGGGGTGTCCTGGCGGGTGCTGCTGCCGGATCTGGCGGAGGCGGTGACCGGCGCCGAAGCCGGTGCTGGTGCCGAAGCCGAAGCCGGTGCGGGTGCGGGTGCGGGTGCTGGGTCGGGTGTGGTGCTGGCGCCGGTGGGGACGTCGGTGCGGCGGTGGTCGTCGGAGGTGGCGCGGCAGGCGCTCTCGTCCGAGCGGGCGGCGGAACTGCCGTGGTGGCAGTCGGTGCTGGCGGAGCGGACCCCGGTCGCCGACGGCGAACTCGACCCCGCACGGGATGTCTACGGGACCGTGGAGTCGTACTCCGTGGAGTTGCCCGAGGACGTCTCCCGGGTCGTGCTGGCCCGGACCGCGGGACTGTTCAACGCGGGCCTCGACGACGTGCTGCTGGCGGGTCTTGCGCTGGCGCTGTCGCGGTGGGCCTTCCGGGGCAGTGGTGGTGGTGGGGACGGCTGGGTGCTGGATCTGGAGGGGCACGGCCGTGACGAGGAACTGCTGCCGGGTGCGGACCTGTCGCGCACGGTCGGCTGGTTCACCTCGATGTATCCGGTGCGGGTGGATGCCGGTCCCGCGGTGTGGAACGAGGTGGTCGCGGGCGGTCCGGTGGTCGGTGCGGCGATCAAGCGGGTCAAGGAGCAGTTGCGTGCCACGCCCGACCGTGGGGCCGGTTACGGCATGCTCCGCTACCTCAATCCGGAGACCGCCGCCACGCTGCGCGGGTGTCCGCCGCCCCAGATCGGCTTCAACTACCTGGGCCGGTTCACGGTCTCCACGACGGACACCGATGCCTGGACACCGCTGCTTGCCGGTGTGGCCGGCCCCGGTCCGAACACCCCCGTCGGACACCTCGTCGAGGTCAACGCCGTCGCCGAGGACGACGGAACCGGCGTGCGCCTGAGGGTGCACTGGAGTTGGACCCCGCGTCTGATCAGTCGGGACAGCGTCCGCGAGCTGGCCGATCTGTGGGCCGAGGCACTGAAGGGCATCGCCGAACACACCCGTCGTCCCCACGCCGGCGGACTCACCCCCACCGACGTCGTCGACGCGACGGTGACCCAGGCCGACCTGGAGGAGCTGGAGGCCGAGATCCCAGGCCTGGAGGACGTTCTCCCCCTGGCACCGCTCCAGCACGGGATGATCTTCCACAGCATCTACGACGACAACGCCGGTCCTGACGTCTACACCGCGCAGATGGTGTTCGAGTTCGAGGGCGACGTCGACCGTGCGCGCCTGCGGGAAGCGGCCTCCGTGCTGCTGCGCCGGCACG
>NZ_JBHSOA010000114.1:0-8015 GCF_042655885.1 Streptomyces chlorus | reverse complement strand
GGCCGCCGCGCCGGCCGCTCCGCCCGAGCCGCCGGTGCCGGAGGCCGCCGCGCCCGCCGCGCCTGCCCCCGCCGCGCCCGCGGCGGCCGTGCCTCCGGCGAGGAGACCGGCCACCTTGGCGTACCCGGCGGCGCCGAACCAGCCGATGACGGCGACGGGTACCAGGGCGGGGATGCCGCCGGCGACTTCCTGGACCTGGGTGGCCGCCAGCCGGCACCGCGCGCATGCGTCCAGGTGCCCCCACAGTCCCCGTTCGGCGCGGGTGCGCAGCCGGCCGCGCGCGTACGTGCCGAGTTGGTCGGCGTAGCGGGCGCACTCCTCGTCGTCGGTGAGGGTCGCGCTGACGTGCGCCTGGAGGTACGCCTGCTTCAGGCCCTCACGGGCGCGGCTGGCCAGGACGCGGGTGCCGTTGGCGTCCAGGCCGAAGAGCGTGGCGACCGTGCTCGGCGACTCGTCCTCGACCTCGGTGTGCCACAGCACCGCCTGCCAGCGCTCCGGCAGTGACCTGAACGCCCGCATGGCCATGGACTGTTCGGCCTCGTGCATCGCCCGTACGTCCGCGCCCAGGTCCAGGGTGTCGGTGTCGGACACGTGCGGAAGGCGCGCGGCCTGGGTGGCGAAGTCCACGAAGTCGTCGACCAGTTGCTCGCGCTTCGCCGACCGCGTCCAGGACGCCGCCACCCGTCGTACGGACGTGAGCAGATACGCGCGTACGGCGTGCTCGGGGCCCGAACCGCCGCGCACCGCCTGGAGCACACGGGCGAAGACCTCGGCGGTCAGGTCGTCCGCGGTATGGGCGTCCCGGCAGCACGTACGGGCGTACCGGCGCACCGCATCCGCGTGACGCCGGTACAGCTCCTCGTACGCCGAGTCGTCGCCCGCGCGCATCCGCGCGAGGAGATCGGCGTCGGACGGCGGCAGCTCACGCAGGGGAGGCAGGATGCTCTCCTCGCGCCGGTCGCGCTGGGCGGGAACGAGGCCGTCCGGGTCGTCCCTGTCGTCGGGGGGTACGCTCGTGCGCCACCCCTGACCCGGCACCTGCGGTGTGCTCTCGGCCCCGGGGTCACCGTCACCGTACGACTCGTCCCGCCCGTCAACGCTCATCGCGGAAGCCCCCGCCACCTGCCCAGTCAGTCCTGATCACGGGTCAGGGTGCCATATTGGCTTTTGGTCAGGACAGCTCAGGATGGCCCATCCACCCGTCCGAGGGTTTCTGTCGCACATGAGTGCGGGCAGTCACCCGTTCGGGAAAGGGGTGGGGCCTGTCAGGTGCGGACGGGCCCCATCGGCTGCACCCACCCTCACGCCGGGCGTGAGCGCAGGCCCTCCAGCAGGATGTCCAGCAGCCGGGCCGAGGCCGCCGCCTGCTGGGCCGGGTCCGGCAGCGAGGGCGCGGCCGTGGCGATCACCAGGAGCACGTCCGACACCGACACGTCCGGCCGCAGCGTGCCCGCCTCGCGGGCCCGCTCCACGAGCCGGCCGACGACGTCGAGAAGCTGCCCCGCACCGGCGTCGTCCTTCCCGGCGACGGCCGACCCCTTCTCGGGCACCAGCCGCAGTCCGGTGCCGGCCGGCTGCGTCCGCTGCTGCGGCACCCGCGCGTGGTCGTGCTCGTCCGCCACGCCCACCCGCAGCACCTGCGGCGGCAGCAGCCGCCCGGCGCCCGAGGCGACCGACGTGCGCAGGAAGCGGGACAGCGCCGACCACGGCTCGTCCTCCTGACCGAGCGCGGTACGCGCCTGGTCGGTCAGCCGGGAGGTCTCCTCCTCGGCTATCCGCCGGACCAGGACGTCCTTGCTCGGGAAGCGCCGGTACACCGTGCCCACACCGACGCGGGCCCGGCGTGCCACGTCCTCCATCGGCGCGCCGTAGCCCAGCTCGCCGAAGACCTCGCGTGCCGCGCGCAGCACGTGCTCCAGATTGCGCTGCGCGTCCACGCGCAGCGGAGTCGTGCGCGGCCCTCCCGCGCGCCCGTGGCCCGACGGCGCGCTCAGCGCGGTGCCGGGTGCCACGGCGGATGCGGAAGACCAATGAGAATCCTGAACATGCATACGTTTTCCCCCGGTAATGATGTCTCCCCCCGGAGACTCCCCGCCATAGATGGCTGGGGCTCGAGGAACATGCCCGGTGGCCGGATCCGCCCGTCGCGGACCCGAATGAGCGCATCCCCCTACACCCCGTCGACGTACGAACATAGTTGAGAGGAAGTCAATTCAGAAGGGGCAGGTTCCGCACGGAGCGTCCCCCGATCGGAGTACGGGGCACATTGATCTCGTATGTACCCCGGGGGAAGTGTCGGGAAAGTGCCGCTGACCTGCGCACACGCCGTTCGCTCCGGAGATCCGGGCCGCCCGGCGCGCCCACCGCCTCCAGTCACACAATTCGTCGGGGCTGTGGACAAACGCAAGCGGCGGGTGCGTCATGGGACGGTGAAGGAACGTGCGCGCATTCTCGTTGTCGGTGGCGGCTACGTCGGTATGTACACGGCCCTGCGCCTGCAGCGGAAGCTGAAACGGGAACTCGCCCGGGGCGCGGCCGAGATCACCGTCGTCACCCCCGACCCGTACATGACGTACCAGCCGTTCCTCCCCGAAGCGGCCGCCGGTGCCATTTCCCCTCGTCATGTAGTCGTACCGCTGCGTCGTGTCCTGGACCGGTGCCACATCGTCATCGGCGAGGCCTCCGCCATCGACCACGCCGCACGCGTCGCCACCGTCACCACCCTCGCCGACAGGGAGAAGGACAGCGGCGGCAAGAGCGGCGGCGGCCGGGCGGTGGCGTACGACGAACTCGTCCTCGCGCCCGGCTCCGTCTCGCGCACCCTGCCGATCCCCGGTCTCGCCGACCACGCCATCGGCTTCAAGACCCTCGAGGAGGCCATCGGGCTGCGCAACCACGTCCTCGAACAGATGGACATCGCCTCCTCCACCCGCGACCCCGCGATCCGCGACGCCGCCCTCACCTTCGTCTTCGTCGGCGGCGGCTACGCGGGCGTCGAGGCCCTCGGCGAACTGGAGGACATGGCCCGCTACACCACGCGGTACTACCACAACCTCCGTCCCGAGGACATGAAGTGGATCCTCGTCGAGGCCTCGGACCGCATCCTGCCCGAGGTCGGCGAGGAGATGGGCCGCTACACGGTCAGCGAACTGCGCCGCCGCAACATCGACGTACGCCTGGAGACCCGCCTGGAGTCCTGCGCCGACCGCGTCGCCGTACTCAGCGACGGTGCCCGCTTCCCCACCCGCACCGTCGTGTGGACCGCCGGCGTCAAACCCCATCCCGTCCTCGCCGCCACCGACCTGGCACGCGACGCGCGCGGACGGCTGCGGTGCACCGCCGAACTCGCCGTCGAGGGCGCCCCGCACGCGTGGGCCGCGGGCGACGCCGCCGCCGTCCCCGACGCCACTGCCGAGGACCCCGGCCGGGAATGCGCACCCAACGCCCAGCACGCGCTCCGCCAGGCGAAGGTCCTCGCCGACAACATCGCGCACTCCCTGCGCGGCGAACCCCTTCAGGCGTACGCCCACTCGTACGCCGGGTCGGTCGCCTCCCTGGGGCTGCACAAGGGCGTCGCCCACGTCTACGGGCGCAAGATCAAGGGCTACCCCGCCTGGTTCATGCACCGCACCTACCACCTGAGCCGCGTCCCCACCTTCAACCGCAAGGCGCGCGTGGCCGCCGAATGGACCCTCGCCGGGCTCTTCAAACGGGAGATCGTCTCCCTGGGTTCACTCGAACACCCGCGGGCCGAGTTCGAACTCGCGGCCGGTGGAAAGCCTTCTCAGGACCCCCCGGACAACCCGAAGGGGTCGTCCTGACCGCGCCCAGGAACTCCACGGACCGGCCCGACGTCTGACGGATGTCGGCCCGGTCGGCAGCCTGCCAGACTGGTCCACCACCGAGGGCGGGCGGCTGCCTGTTCCCGGTGCGGCCCCGGGGCCCCGGCCGGTCCCGTTTCCCGGCCGCCGACAACTAACACGAGGCAAGGATTCGTGAACTTCACCCGCTGGAGCGCCCGGCTCCCCGGAACGCAACGCCGCGCCGCAGCGCGCAGCGCGCACGTGGTCTCTCCGGACCGGCGGGGAGAGGGCTCCGTGCCCACGGCCCGCGCCGAACAACTCATCGAGGATCCACGGCCCGTGCCCGCCGTCGACGACCTCAGGGTGCGTGAGGTCCTCGACCACGTCCCCTCCCTCGTCGCCCTGGTGCACGGCCCGGACCACCGCATCGCCTACGTCAACGGCGCCTACACGGCCGCCTTCGGCGCCCGCCCGGTCGGGGCCCCCGCGCGAGGAGCGCTCCCGGAGCTCGACGAACTCGGCCTGCTGCCCCTCCTCGACCAGGTCCTGCGCAGCGGAAAGCCCCGCACGGTCAAGTCCCGCAAGGCCCCCGACGGCCGCTCCTACACCTTCACCTGCACGCCGGTCACCCAGGGCGAGGGCAGCGGTGTGCTGGTCTTCGCCACCGATGTCACCGACCACGCCGAGGCAGCCGAACGCCTGCGCGCGAGCGAACGCCGTCAGCGCGAGACCGCCGTCACCCTCCAGCGCTCCCTGCTCCCGCAGGAGCTCGAGGAGCCCGACGACCTGCGGGTCGCCGCCACCTACCACCCCGGCGGCACCGAGGCCGCCGTCGGCGGCGACTGGTACGACGTGATCACCCTCGGCGGCGGCCGCACCGCCCTGGTCATCGGCGACGTCATGGGCCGGGGCGTCCGCGCGGCGGCCGTCATGGGCCAGCTCCGCACGGCGGTACGCGCCTACGCCCGCCTCGACCTCCCCCCGCACGAGGTCCTCCAGCTGCTCGACGGCCTCGCCACGGAGATCGACGCCAACCAGATCGCCACCTGCGCGTACGCCATCCACGACCCCAACGAGGGCACCCTCGTCCACGCCTCCGCAGGCCACCTGCCCATCCTGGTCCGAGACGAGCACGGCACCGTCCAGCGCGCCGACGAGCCGACCGGCCCCCCGCTCGGCACCGGCGGCTGGATCCACTCCTCCGGCTCGATCGCCCTGGGCCCCGGCTCCACCGCCGTCCTCTACACGGACGGCCTGGTCGAGCGCCGCAACGAGGACCTCGACGAGGGCATCGCCGCCCTGGAGCGCGCCCTGGCCGGCGCGACCGGCACCCCCCAGGTGATCTGCGACCGCCTGATCCGCTCGGCGGGCGTGACCCCGGAGCACGACGACGACGTCGCCGTACTGGTGCTTCAGCACCCCGCCCGCACGGGCCCGGAGAGCGAGCTGTTCCACAACGCCGCCCTGGAGCTGCTGGGCGGCGTCGAAGCGGCCCCCCGCGCGCGTGCCTTCGCCTCCGGCGTGCTCACCAGCTGGCGCTTCCCCGCCGATCTGCACGACCTGGGCGTCCTGGCCGCGAGCGAACTGGTCGCCAACTCCCTCCAGCACGGCACCCCGCCCATGCGGCTGCGCCTGCGCCGCACCGACCGTCGGCTCATCGTCGAGGTCACCGACGGGAACGACCACCTGCCGAGGCGCCGCCGCGCGGAGCCCGCCGATGAGTCCGGCCGGGGCATCGCCATCGTCGCGACGATCGCCTCCAACTGGGGAAGCCGGCGCACCCCGGGCGGCGGCAAGGCCGTCTGGTGCGAGTTCGCCCTGCCGAAACCGGTCACCCCGTAGGGAGCGGGGTGCTGTGGAGCGTCGGCCCCAGGTACGCGCCTGCGTCAGGTACGCGCCGGGGTCTCAGGTGTGCGCCGGGGACTGGCCCGCCGGGGTGGTGCCGCCCTGGGTCACCACCCGGCTGCGCGCAACCGACGGCTGGTCCTGCACCTCCGTGAGCTGTCGGCCCAGCCGCAGCGCGAGCACCGTGATCGCCAGCGAGAACAGCACGAACACCACGATGTACGGCCCGTGCAGCGAGGCACCCATCGGCCCGCCCACCGCCGGGCCGATGGCCAGCGCGAGCTGCTTCACCAGGGCGAACGCCGAGTTGTACTGGCCCGCCAGCCCTTCCGGCGCGAGATCCGCGACCAACGGGGCGAGCGTCGGCGACAGCATCGACTCACCGAGCCCGAACAGGGCGTACGTCGAGATGAAGGCGGCGGTCGCCATGGCCTGGCTGCCGTTCCCGAGGCCCGCGTACCCGGCCACGGCCCACGCCACGGCCCAGAGCAGGCCCACCGAAGCGATCACGCGCGTGCGACTGCGGCGCTCCACGAACCGCAGCACCACGAACTGCGCGAGAACGATGGCCAGCGTGTTCGCCGCCAGCGCCGTCCCCAGCGTCGACGTCGAGATACCGGCCGCCTCGACCCCGTACGCGCTCAGCCCCGATTCGAACTGTCCGTAACAGGCGAAGAACAGCACGAAGCCCAGCACGCACAGCTGCACCATGGCCCGGTTGCCCATCATCTGCTTCCAGCCGGCCCTGGCCGACGGCGTAGAAGCGCCCGCGATACGCGGCGAGCGCGGCATCCGCATCGTCGCCATCACCACGACCAGCAGCAGGAACATCGCCGCCTCGATCGAGAACAGCACGGTGAAGGAGGAGGCCCTGGTCGCGTCGACGAGGTGTCCGCCGATGAGACCGCCGGCCCCGAGCCCGAGGTTCTGCAGGAAGAACTGCATGGCGAACGCCCGCGACCGGGTCTCCGCCGGGGAGCAGTCCACGATCATCGTCGCCAGCGCCGGCTGCATCACGGCATGCCCGGCCCCGAGCAGCGCCGCCGACGCCAGCACGCTCGACGCACCGCTCGACAGGCCGAGGCTCAGCGCTCCGACGGCGGCCGTGACCAGGGCGACGAGCAGCACCGGCAGCGGACCCCGCCGGACGATGGCCCGTCCGGCGAACGGCAGCACGATCAGCGCGGCCACCGCGAACACGGCGAGCACCAGCCCCGCCGTCATGGCCCCGAGCCCTCGTACCTGCGCCACATAGACGTACAGGTAGGGGACGGTGAAGCCGAGTCCGAACGCACTGAGTGCGTTGCCCACGTGGATCCGGCGCATCGCAGCGCCCATCGCCCTGGTCACGTTCACCTCTCTCACAAGTTAGGAGTGAAGACTTAGAAGCTAAAGTTCGAAGGTGAAGAATACATGTCGAACGGCTTCAACACGAAGGGCTTCAAGGTGAAGGGTGGCGTGCCATACTGCGAGCCATGGGCGACACCTCCGGCCTCAACGAGCCGACACTCGAAGAGCAGATCGCCGCGTACCAGCGCGAGTTCCAGGGCCTCGACCCCCAGGTCGAGAAGATCGTCTCCGCGCTGTCCCGGCTGAACCGCCGGATGAACGTCGCCTACGGCCGTCAGACCGCCGAGCTCGGCATCACCAACGCCGACTGGGAGGTCCTGAAGGCCCTCGTCCTGTCCGGCGCCCCGTACCGCATGGGCCCCAGCGACCTGGCCAAGCGCCTCGGCCTCACGCCGGCCGCCATGACCCACCGGATCGACCGCATGGTCGCCGAAGGCCTCGTCAACCGGGAACGGGACGAGACGAACCGGGTCCGGGTCATCGTCGAGGCGACACCCGCCGGCCGCGAGAAGTGGCTCGAGGTGATGCGCATGGCGACGGTCTTCGAGGAGGACCTGCTCCAGGACCTCTCCCCGGACGAACGGATCACCCTGGGCGAGGTGCTCACCCGCCTCCTGCGCAGGGTGGAGGACGCCCAGCCCGACGCCGGCGGCCGCCTCACCGACCTGGACTGACGGCCCCGCCCCTCGGCACCCGAACGGCCGAAAAGATCTTGACAGGGGCTGCTTGACTTCCCCCTCCCCGATCCGTAGAGTTCTCCGAGTTGCCATCGAGCCGTAACGGTTCTCCGGCAGCACTTCCGCCACGAGAGTGGCACTCAAAACCACCAGCACGACCTCCCCAACGAACTGCTTTCGGCATGCTCGAATTCAATTCGCGGGGACGCCGGCATCTGAATCGGAACCGAACGGCTCCGATTTGAGAAGCGGCGAGAGAGTCCGCTAGGGTTTGAGACGTCGGAACGGCCCAACGGCCGGAAAGACAAACCCCGCTGACCGGGGGTCAGATCGAAGAAAA